>JAJNQE010000137.1 GCA_021154985.1 Hydrogenophaga sp. | reverse complement strand
CCGAGGCCTTCGGCCTCTCCTCCTTTATTTCGCTGCGCAGAGCGCCATGCGCTCACGAGCCTGAGGTGAAGTTGGCTTTCTCATCGATCGAGTGCCAACGAGGTCATCGGCGGCCATGGGGCACGGCGCAGCGAAATAAAGGAGGAGGGGCCAAAGGCCCCGGGGGACATTCGCGGAGCCGTGCCCCGTGGTCGCCGATGACCGGACCAGCCAGAGAAAACTCAGCGCGAAGCCCAAAAACCGAGATGCGGCTCCAACATTTCAACCTCCAAGGCAGCCACAGGCCCAACCACCTCAACAGCCTTCTGACCCCGCGCCAACACTTCACGACAAGGCAAGGACAGCGTGAGGTTCTCCTCATGACTGCCCGTGAGCGCGAGCAGAGCCTCTTCACTCGCCCCATACACCACCCGCCCGATGTTGGCCCAGTAAATCGTGCCGGTGCACATCGCACAGGGCTCGAAGGTGGTCACCAGCGTGCAGCGCGCGAGGTACTCGCCGGGCCAGTTGTCGGCCGCCGTGCGAGCCAGTGTCGACTCTGCGTGGTTCACCGTGTTGATGTTGCCTTGCTCGGCCAACACGGTTTCATCATCGGGCGCCACCAGCAAGGCGCCAAAAGGATGGCGGCCCATGCTCGCTGCACGGCGCGCCACCGCGTTGGCATGGCGAAGGTGCCGTACGACCTGGTCCGCGTTCATGCGTTCTGCGAACCCCGATGCGCCCATCCGGTGGTGTGCTTTTCGATCCAGCTGAAGAGCTCGTACATCACCATCGCCATGGCGCCCACCACCAGCAGACCGCTGAACGCCAGGCCCATCTGCATCGACGAGCCGGCCGAGATCAGCAGGTAGCCGATGCCTTCGTTCGACGCTGTCATCTCCGACACCGTGGTGCCCACAAACGCCAGCGTGATCGCGACCTTGAGCGAGCCGAAGAAGTAGGGCATGGAGCGCGGCAGGCCGACCTTGGTCAGCACGTCCCAGCGCTTGGCACCCAGCACGCGCAACACGTCTTCGAGCTCGGGCTCCAGCGTGGCCAGACCGGTGGCGATGTTCACCATGATGGGGAAGAAGCTGATGAGGAATGCGGTGAGGATGGCCGGGCCCACACCGATGCCGAACCACACCACCAGGATCGGCACGAAGGCCGCCTTGGGCAGGGCGTTGAAGGCTGTCATGAGCGGATACACCGCCGCATAGGCCAGGCGCGAGCTGCCGATGAGAAAGCCCAGCAGAACACCCACCACGATGGCGATGCCGAAGCCTGCCATGGTCACCCAGTAGGTGCGCCAGGCGTGGCCGAGGATGGTGGTCTTGTGTTCGAGCGTTTGTTCCCAGATGCGCGAGGGGCTGGGGAAGATGAATTCCGACACGCCGAAGCCGCTGGTGATGACTTCCCAGACGACGATGATGGCCAGCAGCAGCAAAAACGGCGACCAGCGCTCCATCTGTTTTTTGTTCAGGTTCATGGTGTGGGTCCGTTCACTGGTTGACCGGGGTGCGCATGGCGCCGATGTGGCCGCGCAACTCCAGCACGATGTCGGAGAACTCCTTGGTGTAAGTCACTTCCAGGTCGCGCGTGCGGGGGATCGGGATCTCGCGCTGCACCACGAAGCGGCCCGGGCTCTTGCTCATGCAGTACACCGTGTCGGCCAGAAAGACCGACTCGCGCAGGTCGTGCGTCACCAGGATCACGTTGAAGCGCTGCGCCTCCCACAGGTCGCGCAGCGTGCACCAGAGTTCTTCGCGCGTGAACGCGTCGAGCGCGCCGAAGGGCTCATCAAGCAGCAGCATCTTGGGCTCGTGGATCAGGGCGCGGCAGATGCTGGCGCGCTGCTGCATGCCGCCCGAGAGTTCCCAGGGAAACTTTTTCTCCATGCCGCCCAGCCCCACGCTGGCGAGCAGTTTTTTCGCGCGCTCCTCGAACTCCTTGCGCCGGTCCTTGAACTGGCTGCGGTAGGGCTCCACGATCTCCAGCGGCAAGAGCACGTTGTCCAGCGTGGTGCGCCAGGGCAGCAGCGACGGCGCCTGGAAGGCCATGCCCGAGATCTTCAGCGGTCCGGTCACCGGCTGGCCGTCGATGCGGATCTTGCCCATGCTGGGCATCTTCAGCCCGGTGGTGAGCTTCATGAAGGTGGACTTGCCGCAACCCGAGGGGCCGACGATGGCGATGAACTCGCCGCGCTTGACCTTGAGGTTGATGTCTTCCACCGCAAAGATGTTCTTGGCCAGCAGGTCGTCGTTGTAGGCCAGCCAGACCTGGTCGAAGTCGACAAAGGGCTTGTCGCTGGCGGCATCACTGGATGGGGCGATTTGCATGAACAATTCCTGAAAAAAAGGCCAGCCGCCGAAGGGGTGGCTGGCCTTGGGCCAGAGGCGTCGGGCCGGCCTTATTTCTTGGCGGGCGGCAGCACGTTGAGGTCGGCGGCGGTGGGCAGCATGGAGCCGTTCCAGATCTTGGCCGGGTCGACACGGGTCTTGGTGCCGTAGGCGTCGGAGACCTGTGAAGCCATCAAGGCCAGGCGACCGGGCACGATCTGGCCAAAGCCTTCCTTGCGCGCGTCTGGGCTGGCCACCACCGCGTCGATGGCGAGTTGCAGGCGACGGGTTTCCAGCGGCACGTTGATGATGCCGTCGCGCGCCTTCACGCTCTCGATGGACGCCGCGGGGTTGGCCATGACGTCCTTGGCGCCTTTGGCGAAGGCGGTGAGGAAGGCTTTCACGGCAGCCGGGTTCTCGGCAATCATCTTGGGCGAAGCAATGATGGCGTTGCCATACAGCTTCACACCGTGGTCGGCATAGGGCAGGATGACCACGTCTTCCGCCTTCACGCCGCGCGCTTCCAGGTTGAGCAGCGAGGTGAACGAGAAGCCGGTGATGGCATCGATGTCACCACGCACCAGCATGGTTTCGCGCAGCGGGGGGTCCATCGAAGTCCAGGCCACGTTGGACACGCTGTTGGCCTTCTGGAAGATCGGGAAACCTTTGCGGCCAGCGTCGAACACCGGCGCGCCGAGCTTCTTGCCACTCAGGTCGGCGGGCTTGGCAATGCCGCTTTTCTTGAGCGCGAGCACGGCGGCTGGCGTGTTGTTGTAGACCATCATCACGGCCACCGGCTTGTTGGGCGCGTCCGGGTTGTTGGCGTGGAATTCCATGAGTGCGGCCATGTCGGCAAAACCCATGTCGTAGGTGCCCGAGGCCACGCGGGTCACGGTGCCGCCCGAGCCGTTGCCGGAGTCGATCGTCACGTCCAGGCCGGCGGCCTTGAAATACCCCTTGGCCGCAGGTTGCAGGAACAGCGCGGCCGGGCCTTCAAAGCGCCAGTCGAGCTGGAACTTGACGGGGGTCTGGGCCTGGGCGGCGCCCATGGTGACCAAGGTGGCCAGTGCGGCAGCGGTCTGGATGAAGTGGCGTTTGTTCATGGGTTCTCCTGTGGGTGAGGGTTTGCAAGGGTCCGCGTTGGGAGCGCCCAAGCATGTTTCTGCATCAGCAATAAGGGTGCCAGCGGTGCTTACCCTTGGAAACCGGTCCTTGTGGGCTTTTTGAACACAGAATGTGTATACAGATTTTGGGTTCGTGGGCGGGAAGCGTCTACATGGGTAACCCTGAATGGTGCGCACCACTTTGGAGTGCACCAGGGTGGGGCGATTTTGCCCGGGAAAGGCTAGCGCCCTGGCCGCCAGCGTGGCCAGAGAACGATCACGGCCAGACCCAGCAGCACCAAGGCCGCCGCGCCCAGCTTCCAGCCCGGCAGCGGTTCGCCCAACGACAGGGCCGACGCCCCCATGCCGAACACCGGGATCAGCAGGGCCATCGGCGTCACCGTGGCCGCCGGGTGGCGGGCCAGCAGCCAGTTCCACACGCCGTAGCCATACAGCGTGTTGCCCACCGCCTGCCACAGAACGCTGGCCCAGACGAGTCCGCTGGCCTGTTCAACCGCCGAGCGCATGAGCTCGGGCCCTTCGATGAACCACGACAGGGCGAACAGCGGTGGCACGGCAAAGACGCTGCTCCACACCATGAAATGCAGCATGTTCACCGGCCCGAGCGACTTCACCACCAGGTTGGCCAGCGACCAGAAGAACGCCGCGCTGAGCACGGTGCCGATGCCCAGCAGCGTCACGGTGGCGTCGAGGTTGGCGGCGATCACGCCCAGGCCGCAGAGCGCCAGCAACAGGCCCGCGATCTGGAAGCCGCGCACCCGCTCGCCCATGAGCCACAGCGACAGGCCGATGGTGAAGAACACCTGCAACTGCACCACCAGCGAGGCCAGACCCGGCGAAATGCTGCTGCGCATGGCCAGGAACAAGAGCCCGAACTGGCCCACGCCCAGCAGCACACCGAACGCCGCGAGCTTGCGCCAGGGCGCGGTGGGGCGGGGAATGAACAGCAGCCAGGGCAGGGCGGAGAGCGCAAAGCGCAGGGTGGCGAGCAGGAACGGCGGCAGGCCGTCCAGTCCCCAGCGGATCACCACGAAGTTCGTGCCCCAGACGAAGACCACCGAGAGGGCGAGCAGGAGGTGGGTGGTGGGCAAGGGTGGGTCCGCGGCGTTGGGTGGGGCGCCAGTGTAGCCACGCGCGCCCGGCCCGGCGCCTGCCGCACAGTCCGTCGGGCGACAGCGGGGGCGGCGCTCACTCGCCGCGCACGGCGGTGGTGAGTGCGCGCGTGTTGAAACGCATCATGTCGATGTAGGTGGGGGCGGCGCCGTCCGCAGCCGAGAGGGAGTCGGAGAACAACTCACCCGAAGGTTTCACGCCGGTTTCGCGACCGATCTGCGCGATCAGGCGCGGATCGGAAATGCTTTCGACAAACAGGGCCTTGATCTGCTCCTGCTGGATCTGGCGCACCAGCCGTGCCACGCCCTTGGCCGAGGCCTCGCTCTCCGTGCTCACGCCTTGCGGTGCCAGGAACTTCACGTTGAAGTCCCGCGCGTAGTAGCCAAACGCGTCGTGCGAGGTGATCACCTTGCGCTGTGCGGCCGGGATCGGCGCCCAGGCCGCGCGGATCTCGCTGTCCAGCGCGTCGAGCTTGGCCACATAGGCTTTGGCGTTGCGGTCGTAGACGTTGCAACCCGCCGCGTCCGCACGGCACAGGCCCAGGGCGATGTTTTTCACGAACACCTTGGCGTTGGTCACGCTCTGCCAGGCGTGGGGGTCGGTCTCGCCGTGGTCGTGGGCGCCGTGCTTGTGGCCCTTCTTGTCGTCGTGCCCGACTTCCTTCATCGGCTGGATGCCCTGGCTGACCACCACTGGCTGGCCCTTGTAGCCAGCGGTCTTGAGCAGGCGGCTCATCCAGCCCTCAAAGCCCAGACCGTTGGAGAACACCACCTGCGCCTGGCCCACCAGCCGGGCTTGCGCGGGCGTGGGCTGGAACACGTGGGCGTCGCTGCCGGGGCCGACCAGCACGTTGACCTGGACCCGATCACCACCGACCTGGCGCACCAGATCGCCCAGGATGCTGAAGCTGGCCACGGCCTGGATCGGCGCCTGCGCCTGCGCCTGCGCCGACAACGCAGTCAGGGCGAGGGAGGCGAAGGCGAGGAGTGCACGGCGCGGGAGGCGAGAGGCGTGGGTCATGGGGGTCTTTCGGTTCAGGCTTTGAGGTGGAGGGAAGCGGGGCGCTGGTGGCGCAGCAGACAGTGTGGCCCGAACACCAGGGAGAAGAGGTAGAGGGTGCCCAGGCTGAGCACGATCACCGGCCCGGTGGGCCAGTCGGCGTGGTAAGAGACCAGCAGGCCGGCCACACAGGCCAGCAAGGCGAACGCCACGGCCAGGCCCAGCAAGGCGCCCAGGCGGCGCACCCAGAAGCGCGCGGTGGCGGCGGGCAGCACCATCATGCCGACCGACATGAGCGTGCCCAGGGCGTGAAAGCCGGCCACGAGGTTGATCACCAGGAGTGCCAGAAAGCCGTAGTGCGCCACCGGACTCCAGCGGCTGGTGCCGCGCAGGAAGCCCGGGTCCAGGCAGTCCAGCACCAGCGGGCGGTAGAGCACGCGCAGCGACGCCAGGGTGATCACCGCAATGCTGCCCAGCAAGGTGAGCGCGGCGTGGTCCAGAGCGAGCACGGTGCCGAACAGCACATGCAGCAAATCCACGCTGTTGCCGCGCACCGAGACGATCAGCACGCCCAGCGCCAGCGACAGCAGGTAGAACGCGGCCAGGCTGGTGTCTTCGCGCAGCACGGTGTTGCGCGCCACCAGGCCCGAACCCACCGCCACCGCCAGCCCGGCGACGATGCCGCCGAGCGTCATGGCGCCGAGCGAAAGCCCGGCGATCAGATAGCCGATGGCCGCGCCCGGCAGGATGGCGTGGGCCATGGCGTCGCCGGTGAGGCTCATGCGCCGCAGCATCAGGAACACGCCCACGGGCGCGGCACTCACCGCCAGCATCACGCAACCCAGCAGGGCGCTGCGCATGAAGCCGAACTCGGTGAAAGGCCCCAGCCACAGGTGGGCCCAGAGGAGCTGCGTGGTCGCGTCGGAAGGGTCCAGCGCGTTCATGGCGAGACGCCATGGCGGTAACCGTGGAGGGTGGCCGCTGCACACGGGGGTGCGTTTTCATCGAACGGTTCCTGCATGTTCAACGCGCGTTGCCAGTGGGTGGGCGTCAACACCTCGGCAGTGGCACCCCAGGCCACCGGCTCGCGCGCCAGCAAAAGGGTTTGGGGAAAGTGCGCGCGCACCTGCGACAGGTCGTGCAGCACCGCCACCACGGTCTTGCCCTGCGCGTGCCAGCGGTGCAGCAGGGCCAGCAGGTCGTCGGTGGTGCGCTGGTCCACCGCGGCAAAGGGCTCGTCGAGCAGCACCACGGGTGCGTCCTGCAGGATCAGGCGGGCAAACAGCGCGCGCTGCATCTGGCCGCCCGAGAGCGTGTCGATGCTGCGCCGCTCGAAGCCCAGCAGGCCCACCGCACCCAGAGCCTGGTGGCAGGCCGCGCGGTGCGCCGGTGTGAACCGCCCCAGGGCACCCACTTCGTGCCAGAGCCCGAGCATCACGAGCTCCTGCACCGAAATGGGAAAGCTGCGGTCCACGCCGCTGTGTTGCGGCAACCAGGCCACGCGGCGATGTTCAAGGCCCTCGACCCAGCCCTCGATCGGGCGCAACTGGCCAGCCAGGGCTTTGACCAGCGTGGACTTGCCCGCCCCGTTGGGCCCCACCACCGCCACCAGCGAGCCCGGGTCGATGGCGATGGACAGGTGGTGCACGGCCGGGTGGCGCTCGTAGCCCAGCGTGAGGTTGCGCAGCGCGATGGCCGGTGGGCGGCTGGCGGCTTCGGGGTGGGCTTGCACGGACATCCTTGGGGCAACGATAATGCAACTGAATTGCGGTAACAGGCATCATAACGCAACCAAGTTGCGATAATGGGAGATGTGTTCCTTGAACCCACGCACACCGAAAGATCCGCTGGGCGTTCCGCCCGAGATCCAGTCGCGGTTGGAGAAAGCCGGTCTGCGGCGCACGCTGGCCACCCGCGCTGTGCTCGGCCTGTTTCTGGCCCGCCCGCCCGGTGGCCTGACCCACGCGCAGGCGCTGGCGTCGCTGACCGCGCGCGGCCTGGACATCAACCGTGTCACGCTTTACCGGCTGCTCGACCGCCTGGCTGGCTGCGGCGTGCTGCAGCGCCAGGCCGACGACGCACGCACCTGGCACTTCAGCCTGGCGTTGCCCATGCCCGACGGTGAGGAGGAGGGTGCGCTGCCGCGTTTTGAATGCGACGCCTGCCACCGGCAGTTCCGTCTCACCGATGCCAGCGAACCCACGCGCGCCGTGACGCACGACCTGTTCGCTGCGCTCGCGCGCCTCGGTCACCAGGGCAACCGGGTGGACGTGTCCATCCACGGCACCTGCGCGGGCTGCGTGGAGCCGGCGGCATGATTCAGACCGAGGGTCTGTGCTTCGCCTACCCGCGCAGCGAGCCTCTGCGCTTCGCCGATGTGTCGGTGGCGCAGGGCGGCACCTTGCTCTTGCGCGGGCCATCGGGCAGCGGCAAATCAACCTGGCTTGCTTTGGCCAGTGGTTTGCTCACGCCCACGGCGGGCGACGTGGTGGTGGGCGGGCAGTCGGTGGGTGGGCTCCCGCCTGCCGCGCGCGATGCGTGGCGCGCGCGGCACATCGGGTTTTTGCCGCAGAAGCTGCACTTGAGCGATGCGCTGTCGGTGGCGGACAACCTGGGACTGGTGTTTTTTGCTTCGGGCTTGCCGGTGGATCGCGCTGCTGTAGAGCGCGCCTTGCAATGGCTCGACATCGGCTCGCTCTCGGCGCGCAAGCCTTCGCAACTCTCGGGCGGCCAGGCGCAGCGCGTGGCGCTGGC
>JAJNQE010000123.1 GCA_021154985.1 Hydrogenophaga sp. | reverse complement strand
AGGCGCTGTGCACTACGAGGTGGAGGTCGTCACGGCCGACGCCAAAGTCTTTGATGTCAAGGTCGATGCAGCCGACGGCAAAGTCATCTCCAGCCAGCTCGACAAGGCTGACCAGGGCAACGACAAAGACGACTCTTGATCAGATACCGGAGGGGCGCATTGCCATGGCGCTGTGGCAGCTCATGCGCCCGCAGCCAGTCGGTCGCGAAGTGCCCACGTCAGACGATCTTGCAAAAGTCTCAAGGATCATCACAGGCTGGCCAGTGGCTGACGCAGCACTGGCCCTGCTGGGAGACAAGCGGATCCTCTTTGATGATGAGGAAGATGCATTCTTGATGTACCAGGTTCAGGGCCGCAGCTGGATCGTGATGGGCGATCCCATTGGCTCACCCCAAGCGGCGGAACGACTCGTGTGGCGAATCAGAGAGCTGACGGATCGCCACGGAGCTCGACCGGTCTTCTATCAGGTGGGCGATACCCGATTGGGCATGTACGCGGATGTCGGGCTTGTAGCGATCAAGATGGGTGAAGAGGCGCTGGTTTCTTTGCACGATTTCTCTCTTGAAGGCCCGAGCCGCGCCAACCTGCGACGCACCCAAAAGCGTGCGCAGCGAGACGGACTGGTTTTCGAGATCGTGTCGGTAGAGCGGGCACCGCAGTACAAGGCAGAGTTTCGAGAGGTGTCCGACTCATGGCTCAACAGCAAGGGCGCACACGAAAAGGGATTTTCGTTGGGCCGTTTTGATGATCGATACCTCAGCAACTTCCGCTTCGGGGTCGTCAAGCAAGGCGACAGGATCGTTGCCTTCGCCAATCTCTGGACCGCTGATGGAAAGGGGGAGTTGTCCATCGACCTGATGCGACACCGACAGGATGCTCCCGACGGAACCATGGAGTTTCTTTTTACAGAGCTCATGCTGTGGGGAGCGAGCGAGGGGTTTGCGTTCTTCAACCTCGGCATGGCCCCCCTTGCGGGCTTGGACTCCCGCCCCTTGGCCCCTCTATGGCATCGACTGGGAACAGCAATGTTTCGCAATGGCGAGCATTTCTACAACTTCCAAGGTCTGAGAGCGTACAAGAACAAGTTTGGGCCTGTGTGGCGATCGCGCTATCTCGCCGCTCCAGGGGGACTCGGGCTGACAGGCGCCTTGCTGGATGTCACTGCGCTGGTGAACAAGCGCATTCCTGCGCAACGTGTAGATCGAACGCAACAAGATCCTGGGCCCAATGACTCCGTTGCAGTTTAGGACCGCACCAATGTGCTCGAGCGGGAAATATTGAGAATTTGAGAACTGCAACATGCCCTCATCGCCCGACTTCAAACTGAGTGCTGCCTTCATTTCGGTTTTGGGCATTGCGCTGCTTTGGGTGCCCATCTTGTCGCTGCACCTGACACCCGCTTTGTTCGCCGCACTGCTCACCTATGGTGGCGCGCGCGCAACCTCTTCGGTGCTCCGCCGCATCTGGCCTACTATCCGCTACGCGCAAGGACTGGGGCTCACTCTCTTTGTTCTGGTGGTCGTGCAGACAGTGTCACTGATCGTTGAGCGAGCGTCCGAGGCGACGGGCACAGGCGGTGGCTACGCAGCGGTACTACAACAAATGGCGGTCTCTCTGGACCAGTTGCGACTGTTGTTACCACCGTGGCTGGCCAGCCACGTGCCCGCATCTCTCGAGACGTTGCGAGCCGCTGCCGTGGAGTGGCTCACCTCTCACGCTTCACAAGTACAGCTCTGGGGTGGCCACACGGTTCGCGGAGTTGGGTATGCCATCGCTGGTGTCGTAATTGGCGCGCTGCTCACGCTTCAAAGGACAGAAAAGGAAAACAGCGGAGGCAGCAGGCCACCCATGAGTTCGGCCGTGAGCCAGCAGTTTCAGGGTCTCGTCGCGAGCTTTACTGCGGTGGTGTTTGCCCAATTCCGCATCGCTGCCGTGAACACTGCACTCACTGCGGTCTAACTGTTGGGAGTACTGCCTTTGCTGGGAACCCCCATCCCGCTCGCCGGCACTCTTGTATTCGCGACTTTTATCGCCAGTCTGGTGCCCGTGTTGGGAAACCTGATCTCCAACACCATGATCGTTGTGGTCAGTTTGACCCAATCGCTGGGCGTGGCTGCGCTCTCTCTGGGGTGGTTGGTCGGCATCCACAAACTGGAATACTTTCTCAATGCGCACATCGTGGGACAACGCATCCGCGCACAAGGCCAGCCATGCGCGCCTGGGCGTGGCTGTTCAAGAAGTGAATCAGGCGCTGGCCGATTCGTTCAAGCTCGACAAGCCTGAAGGTGCGCTGGTGTCCAACGTAGATTCTGGTAGCCCCGCCGAGCAGGCAGGACTCCAATACGGCGATGTCATCTTTTTCCACTGCGACTTAAGTGCGACTTAAACCGCTACCGTCGTGCGTTTCTCAACCCGCTTGCCACCCCGACGACAGCAGAAGCCATCGTTTGCGCTGTTCCGTAGGACCTAGAAATGCGCATCAGGGTATGAAGAATTCCCTGGTACCGAGGCATACCGAGCCGCTACACTCATTGCGATGCGCCGTCTGCTCTCCCTCGTCCTCTGTCTTCTGCTGCCCTTGCAAGGTTTTGCGGCCTTGCAGGTGGTGGCGGTGCCTTGCCCCATGCAGTCGGGGATGAGCATGAACGTCGACATGGGCGACTTGATCGATGCCATGGAAGACTGCTGCAACGATGCGGCCACCTTCGAGCGCACCGGTGAGCTGTGCAAGCCCGGCCAGAGCCTGCATGCGCCTGCGGTGTGGTTGGCGCCTTTTGCCCTCCTTGAGTTCCAGGCCCAGGCGACTTCGTCGCTCAGGGACCCTGTCTGGCGTATGCACCCGCCAGGCCAGCCCTCGCGCCTCTGGCGCCCTCCCACTTCCGTCTGATCCCTCGCACAGCGCAGCCCACCCATCGGTGGTGCTGCTGTCGCGCGCTGGTCGGGTCACTGTGCCCGGGCGCGCTCGCTTCGGAGATCGGACATGGAACACCTTTCGTTTTTTCTTGCGCGTGGCGCGCTCGCTTTTGCGGGTGTGCTCGCGGCCATCACGCCCATCGTGCCTGCCCTCGCTGTTGAACCGCTGAGCCTGAGCGCTGCGGTGAGCGCAGCCGTGGCGCGCTCGCGCAGCCTCGACGCATCAAGCGCCGCCGCTCAGGGTGCGCGCGAGATGGCGGTGGCCGCCGCGCAGCGCCCCGACCCGGTGTTGCGCCTCTCGCTGGACAACCTGCCGGTGGACGGGGCAGACCGTTTCAGCACCACGCGCGATTTCATGACCATGCGCTCGATCGGGCTCATGCAGACGCTGCCCGGCGCAGACAAACGCCGCGCGCGGGGCGAGCGCTTTGAGCGAGAGGCCGATGCTGCAATGAGCGAGCGCGCGGTGCGCGTGGCCGCGCTGCAGACCGAAGTGGCCCAGGCCTGGCTGGATCGGCGCTTGCAGGAGCAGCGCCTGCAACTGCTGCGGGCGCAGATCGAAGAGGCGCGTGTGCTGGTGCAGACCACGGACGCGGCTGTGCGAAGTGGTCGAGGTGTCAGCGCCGACGCGCTGGCCGCGCGCGAAGCGCAGGCCCAGTTGGAGCAGGGCTTGATCGGTGCGCAGGCCGACCTGAACAACGCGCGGCTCACGCTGGCGCGCTTCACCGGTGGCCCGCCCGATCACCCTTTGGCTGGATTGCCGCCGATGCAACTCGCACAAGTCACGACCGACAACGCATCTCAGCTTCCCGACCTCGCCGCTCTGCAAGCCCGCGAGGCCGTGGCCCGCGCCGAGGCCGAGCTGGCGCGGCAAGAACTCAAGCCCGACTGGAGCGCGGAGTTCATGTTCAGCCAGCGCGGCTCGCAGTTCTCCAACATGGTGTCCATCGGCGTGTCGGTGCCGCTGCAGTGGGACCGGTCGCAGCGCCAGCAGCGCGAGCTGGCCGCGCGCCTGGCCCGTGTGAACGAGCTGGAGGCCGAGCGCGAGGAGCAGATGCGTGAGCGGGTGTTGCAGGTGCAGCGCTGGCAGCAAGACTGGCGCGCCGGGCTGGACCGGCTGGCCTTGCTGGATGCCCGGCGCCAGCCGCTGGCCACGCAGCGGGTGGACGCTGCACTCGCCGCCTACCGGGGAGGGCGCGAAGGCCTCGGGCCTGTGCTGCAGGCACGCCGCGACGCGCTGAATCTGGCGCTGGAGCGCTTGGTGCTGGAACGTGAAACCGCCGGCCTGTGGGCACGACTGGAATACCTCTGGGTTGACACCACGGTTGGAGTGAAACCATGAACAAGAAAACCGCATTTGTCGCGCTGGCCGCTGTGGCCGCGCTCGTTGCTGTGGGCGGTGGCGCCTGGTGGCTGGGCATGCAGCAGGGCATGGGCATGACGGCAACTCAGCCGGCGGCCACCAACACCACCAACACCACCAACACCACCAACGCCACTACCAGCGACGACCCATCGCTGTGGACCATCCCACAGGGGGAAGCGGCCACGCGCCGGCACATCAAGGAGTCGCTCAAGGCCGGCGACGTGGACCCGGCCACCGGCCGGCGCATCCTGAATTACCACGACCCCATGGTGCCGGGCAAGAACTTCGACGCACCCGCCAAGTCGCCGTTCATGGACATGATGTTGGTGCCGCGCTACGCCGGCGGCGATGGTGCCGACGCCAGCAGCGTCACGGTGAGCCCGCGCATCCAGCAGAACCTGGGGCTGCGCACCGCGCCGGTGATCGAGGGCTCGCTGGTGTCGGAGGTGACCGCTGTGGGCAACGTGGCCTGGAACGAGCGCGAGCAGGTGGTGCTGAGTTCGCGTGCGATGGGCTTTGTGGAGAAGCTGCATGTGAAGGCTGCGCTGGACCGCGTGGCCGCCGGCGCGCCACTGGCCGAGCTCTACGTGCCCGACTGGGTGGCCGCGCAAGAGGAATACCTGGCCCTGGCGAAGCTGAGTGGCGAAGGCTCCGATGCGTTGAAGGACGCCGCGCGCCAGCGCATGCGCCAGGCGGGTATGACGCCGGCACACATCCAGCGCGTCGTCACTTCCGGCGTACTTCAGCCGCGCTTCACGCTCACCGCGCCCATCGCCGGCATTGTGAGCGAACTCATGGTGCGCGAAGGCGCCACCATCATGCCGGGCATGACGCTGATGCGCTTGCAAGGCACGCGCACGGTGTGGGCCGAGGGCGCGGTGCCCGAGAGTCAGGCCGCGTTGCTGCAACCGGGCGCACGCGTGCGCACCACCAGCCCCGGTGCGCCGGGCCAGACCTTTAAAGGTCAGGTGCAGACGCTGCTGCCCGAGGTGGACGCGGTCACGCGCACCATCCGCGCACGCGTGGAGCTGGCCAACCCGCAAGGGCGGTTGGTGCCCGGCATGCAGGTCAGCATGCGGCTGGAGCGTCCCAAGGCGGCATTGAGCCTGCTGGTGCCCGTTGATGCGGTGATTCGCACCGGACGGCGCAGCGTGGTGATGCTGGCCGAGGAGGGCGGTCGCTTCCGCCCGGTGGAGGTGACGGCAGGTCTTGAAGTGGGTGATCAGACCGAGATCACGGCGGGCCTGCAGATGGGTCAGCGCGTGGTGCGCTCGGGCCAGTTTCTGATCGACTCCGAAGCCAGCCTGCGCGGGCTGGAGGCGCGGCTGAACCAGGAGCCTGCACCCCCATCAAGCACACCGGCCGCCACGACCTTGCAGCGCCACACCACCGACGCCGTGATCGACGCCCTCACCGGCGACACCGTCACGCTCTCTCACCCGCCGATTCCCGCCCTGAAATGGCCGCAGATGCAGATGGACTTCAAGCTGCCGCCGCGCGCTCAGCTGCCGCGCGATCTGCGGGTTGGGAGCCGCGTTCAGATCGAGTTTGAAATGCAGGACGGCGATGTGCCGCGCATCACCCGCCTGCAACGCTCGGCACCGGAGCCGCGCCAATGATCGCCGGCCTGATCCGCTGGAGCATCAACAACCGGTTTCTGGTGCTGCTGGCCACCGCGCTGCTCAGCGCCTGGGGCGTGGTGGCTTTGCAGCGCACACCGCTGGACGCGCTGCCCGATCTGTCCGACACGCAGGTCATCATCCGCACCACCTGGCCCGGGCAGGCCCCCCAGATCGTTGAGAACCAGGTCACGTACCCGCTCACCACCACCATGCTCTCGGTGCCGGGCGCACGCGCGGTGCGTGGCTTCTCGATGTTTGGCGACAGCTTCGTCTATGTGCTGTTTGAAGACGACGTGGACCCCTACTGGGCACGCACGCGCGTGCTGGAGTACCTCAACCAGGTGCAGGCGCGGCTGCCGCGTGGCGCGTCCAGCAGCATCGGGCCTGATGCCACCGGCGTGGGCTGGATCTACCAGTACGCGCTGATCGACCGCACGGGCCGACAAGACGTGGCACAACTGCGCGCCCTGCAAGACTGGTTTCTGCGCTTCGAGCTCAAGACCGTGCCCGACGTGGCCGAGGTGGCCAGCGTGGGCGGCATGGTCAAGCAGTACCAGATCGTGCTCGACCCCGACAAGATGGCCGCTTACCGCGTGACGCAGTCCATGGTGGCCGAGGCGGTGGCGCGCGGCAACCAGGAGGCCGGCGGCTCGGTGCTGGAGCTGGGCGAGGCCGAGTACGCCGTGCGCGCCAACGGCTACCTCAAAACGCTCGACGACTTCCGCGCCATCCCGCTCATCACCAGCGCGGCCGGTGTGTCGGTGCGCCTGGGCGACGTGGCGCGGGTGCAGACCGGGCCCGAGATGCGGCGCGGCATTGGTGAGCTCAACGGTGAAGGCGAGGCCGTGGGTGGCGTGGTGGTGATGCGCTCGGGCAAGAACGCGCTGCAGACCATCGCGGCGGTGAAGGCGCGGCTGGCCGAGCTGCAGCGCAGCCTGCCCGCCGGCGTGGAGATCGTGCCGGTGTACGACCGCTCCGGTCTGATCGAGCGCGCGGTGAAGAACCTCGGCGAAAAGCTGCTGGAAGAATTCATCGTGGTGGCGCTGGTGTGTCTTGCTTTTCTGTTCCACCTGCGCAGTGCGCTGGTGGCCAGCGTGTCGCTGCCGCTGGGTGTGTTGGTGGCCTTCATCGTCATGCAGCAACAGGGCATCAACGCCAACGTCATGTCGCTCGGCGGCATCGCCATTGCCATCGGCGCCATGGTGGACGCGGCGATCGTGATGATCGAGAACGCCCACAAGCACCTGGAGCGATGGGCCCACCAGCACCCGGGGCAAACACTGCAGGGCGAGCCGCGCTGGAAGGTGATTGGCGACGCGGCCGCCGAGGTCGGACCGGCGCTGTTTTTCTCGCTGCTCATCATCACGCTGAGCTTCATTCCGGTGTTCACACTGCAGGCGCAAGAAGGCCGGCTGTTCGCGCCGCTGGCCTTCACCAAGACCTACGCCATGGCGGCGTCTGCCGGTCTGGCGGTCACGCTGATCCCGGTGCTCATGGGCTACCTGATCCGCGGACGCATTCCGGCCGAGACCGCCAACCCGCTGAACCGCGCACTCATTGCGCTGTACCGTCCGGTGCTGGACGCTGTGTTGAAGGCACCCAAGCTCACGCTGGTGGTGGCGGCGCTGGTGCTGGTGGTCAGCATCTGGCCGCTGCGCCAGCTGGGCAGCGAATTCATGCCGCCGCTGGACGAAGGCGATCTGCTCTACATGCCCACGGCCTTGCCCGGCTTGTCAGCCGCCAAGGCGGCCGAGCTGCTGCAGCAAACCGACCGCCTGATCAAGACCATTCCCGAGGTTCAGAGCGTGTACGGCAAGGCCGGGCGGGCTGACACCGCCACCGACCCGGCGCCGCTGGAAATGTTCGAGACCACGATCCAGTTCAAACCCAGAGAGCAGTGGCGCGCGGGCCTCACGCCCGAAGCACTCATCGAAGAGCTGGACCGCACGGTGCGCGTGCCCGGTCTCTCCAACATCTGGGTGCCCCCGATCCGCAACCGCATCGACATGCTGGCCACCGGCATCAAGAGCCCCGTGGGTGTGAAGG
The DNA here is from genome assembly GCA_021154985.1 of Hydrogenophaga sp. Lineage (GTDB taxonomy): Bacteria > Pseudomonadota > Gammaproteobacteria > Burkholderiales > Burkholderiaceae_C > Hydrogenophaga. Next base: position 46,770 of record JAJNQE010000123.1, on the reverse strand, counting down.
TGGCCGGGCCCGACATCGCCACCATCGACCGCCTCACCGGCGAGATCGAACGCGCGGTGAAGAACGTGCCCGGCGTGAACAGCGCGCTGGCCGAGCGCCTCACCGGCGGGCGCTACATCGACGTGGACATCCGCCGGGCGGATGCCGCGCGCTTCGGTCTCAACATCGCTGATGTGCAAGACATCGTGGCCGGCAGCGTGGGCGGCATGAACATCGGCGAGACGGTGGAGGGCCTGCAACGCTTCCCCATCAACCTGCGCTACCCGCGCGAACTGCGCGACTCCTTGCCCGCGCTGCGCGCGCTGCCCATTGTGGCGCCGGGTGGGCAACGCCTGGTGCTGTCCGATGTGGCCGATCTGCGCATCACCGACGGCCCACCCATGCTGCGCAGCGAAAACGCGCGGCTGGCGGGCTTTGTGTACGTGGACATCCGCGAGCGCGACCTGCGCGGCGCCGTGCTCGACATGCAGCGCACTGTTGCCGAGCAGGTGGCGCTGCCTGCGGGTTACTCGGTGGCGTGGTCGGGGCAGTTCGAGTTTCTGGAGCGCGCCACCGCGAAGCTGAAGCTGGTGGTGCCTGTCACGCTGCTCATCATCTTCGTGCTGCTGTACCTGATCTTCCGCCGCTTCGACGAGGCTTTGCTGATCATGGCCACCCTGCCGTTTGCGCTGGTCGGCGGTGTTTGGCTGCTGTGGCTGCTGGGGCACAACCTGTCGGTGGCCAGCGTGGTGGGCTTCATTGCGCTGGCCGGAGTGGCGGCCGAGTTCGGCGTGATCATGCTGATCTACCTCAAGCACGCGTGGCAGGAGCGCCTGGACGCCGGGCGCACCGACGAGCCTTCGCTGCTGGAAGCCATCCGCGAAGGCGCGGTGCTGCGCGTGCGGCCCAAAGCCATGACGGTGACCACCATCGTGGCCGGGCTGCTGCCTCTGGTCTGGGGCATGGGCACGGGGAGTGAGGTGATGCAGCGCATCGCAGCGCCCATGATCGGAGGGATGATCAGCGCGCCTTTGCTTTCGCTGTTGGTGGTGCCGGTGGTGTACCGGTTGATGCGGCGGCCACGTTGAATTCGTTCAGGGCGATTGGGCGCCGCGAGTCTACTGGCATGGACGGTCAAAGGAAGGGAGGAGTGGCGTTCCTGACCCGGATCGGCGGGTACTTCGCCGAGGTGCTACGGGTACCTTTGCGCCACAGCTGGTCGCGCAGCATGCGCGCGCCCATGAAAGGGTGCTCCAGGTGCAGTTCGTCGAGGCGGCGCATCAAGGCCAAGTCGGCATCGCTCACCGGGCGCGGCGGTAGTACACCGAGCCCCTGCTGATGGCCAGCGGTTCAGCATGGGGAGTGACTGTCTGATGGTGATCACGGTCGATCATCGTCTTGCGCTCAGCAATCCAACTTTGGTGAGCGCTCCTCCCAGATAATCCTGCTCCAGAGCCTGCTGGCCGATCCTGGCGTGCAGCGGCGCCAGGTCCACCGGCTCGACCGCGTGGACGCCACCGCCAAAGGCTTCGGCGGCGTGCTCCAGCAACTGTCGCTTCCATTCGACGATCTGCGTGGGATTCTGCTCGAAATGGTTGGCCCAACTCCGCCAGCGTTCGGTCCTCGCGAAAGGCCGCCACGGCGACCTGCGCCTTTAACGCCGGTGTATGCGTGCGGCGAGTGCGCCGTGCTGACTTCTTGACCATCGAAAACTCCTGCCGACAACTCCGAAGAACCGGCATCATGCCCAGAGTTTCCACTTATCGCGCTGCTCAGATTTGCAGAGCCACTTTTCTGTGGCAACCGTGGCCAACATGAAGCAAAACTTGACCCTAGCGTTCCTCTACAACGCGCTGAGCATCCCGTTGGGCGCTGGCTTGCTGTACCCGTTTATCAGCTGGCTGCTCTCGCTCATGATCGCCACGCTCGCGATGAGCCTGAGTTCAGTTTCGGTCATCGGCAACGCCCTGCGCCTGCGGCATGTCCGAATCCAGCCGGGCAAATCACAACACGGGGGTCGTTGACCATGGACATCGTTGCACACGGGCTGTGGGTGGGCGTCGGTGCTGCTTGGTTGCATCGGCACCGCCGCCTGGACCGTCGAACCACAGCGGCCACAGTCATCATGGCGGTGATTCCCGACATCATTCAATTGTTGCCTTTGGTCTACCAGCTACTGTTTTCTCCCACCGGGTGGGCGGTTTTGCTGGCCTACGCTAACGCCCTTCCGCGATTTGAGCCTGTGATGTCTCCGATACTCAATGAACTCACATTCCACCTCCACTGCGCGATGCACAGTGCCCTGCTGGCTGGAGTAGTTACAGCCGTTTCCTGGGTTTGGCTGAAGCGGCTTTGGATACCTTTGTTGGGCTGGTGGTCGCACATCCTGATTGACGTATTCACGCATTCCGCAGATTTCTATCCGTCCCCTGTTTTTTATCCGGCGACGTATTGGGGATTCGATGGCATCGCCTGGAACACACCTTGGTTCATTGTTGCGAACTACCTGACGATGTTGATCGTTGCAGTGGTTATTTGGCGCAGTCGCTGAGCACTGCGATTCCTTGCCCGGCTTGGCCGCTTCGTTTTGCATTGATGAATGCCAGAGCGGCACTTTCGCCCCTGCCTTTCGGCTCCATCTCTACGCCGTGACCTGATAATTGCGCATTAGTCCAGCGTTTTCATGTACGCATGTGACAGTGGTAGGGGAACAGGCCGGCATGGTCGGCGAAGGAGAGCAGGACGCGCACGCGCTCGCCGCGCATCACCAGCACCGTGTCTTTCCAGCCTTTGTCGACGAAGCCGTTCTTCACCGTGGCGTATGACCGTGCGAACCGTCCTGCCACCGAGTGCCCGATGACACGAAACTGCAACCTATGCACGTGCATAGAATGGGCCATCACCATGCCCATCATCCCGTTCGAGGCATCGTTGCGGAACTTCCAGACTTCGTGGGTGCCCGGCTTGGCGATTCCTAGATTGCTCGCACCGAGAGTGTCAAAGACTTGGCCGTTGATGCCCCAGGTCATCATGCCCAGCGTATGGTTGAACGCCTGGGCCGGTCAGCGCTGACAGCGACCCGTGCTTCGGCGTGGGACAGGGAGGAAAGGCACCGTGGAGGCTCGATTCCGCCTTCTGCGCCAGTTGTTGCACCACATTTCGGCTGCCATCGATATGCAATTCAAGCACGGTGAACGCCGCGCGGGCGGGCAAAGCCGTTTCGGCCATCATCCCGCCAATGGCGGTCATACCGCTGTCATATGTGAGGCTGTTCAGCCGCAGACCAGCGCCTTCAGGCCAGCGGCCAAAGTTCACCTGCATGCGGTTAACCCTTGGTTGCTAAACCGGCTTTCTGCACCAGAAATAAGGCCACCCCGAACACGCGGCTCATGGACCTACTTGTACCGGCTTTGAGTAACCAGTCATTCTGCAGAATAAGCATTTGCGCCCCTAATGAACTTTTGAATCGCAGTTGTAGTGGGCGGTGAGTTTCACGTGAGAGGACAAATTGGAGGGGCGGTACGACTTGCATATCCCGTATTGTTGTGCACGATCGCCAAGTCCGAAACGCTCAAACACCGTGTGATGCAGGGGCGCCTCGACGTTGATCTCTCGTGGTGTCTCTCTCCAGGTCCAGTGCCATGACTTGGGCCACCACTTTGGATATGTCTCTCGCATGCTTTCAATTTCACTGTGCTGCATACCTGCGCAGTCCGGAAACAAGTGAAGGCGGTTGGCATCGACCACCAGGGGATGCGGCAGGCAGGTCGCTTCTTCCACCATCCACTTCAGCGTTATGTCGGACAAGCGTGCCTCATCCTCCGGATAACTGCCGCCAACATCGGAGTGGTTCCCAGCGAACCAGACCTGCTTCAGCCACTCAGGTTCGCCGGCCCTGTTTGGCCACTCGCCCTTGTTTGCCCATTGGACTCGCGCAAAATCTGAGCGTGTCTCGTCAATGGCCAGCGCGTGGCGCGCATACTGAACCCGTGGATTGAGCGTCAGGTCGTAGAACCGAAAACGCCAGGCCGCAATGTGCCAACTGAAATCACCCTGGTTTGGGAAGTCAGAAATGGTTTTTACCTGACTCTTGGCATAGCTCGCCAGCATGCTGAAGATCACCAAGGTCGTCAGGACAAAAAAGGCCGTGCGGAACTCGAACCAAGGCATCAAGGACAAAAGTCCAGCGGCCAGCGCAATCATGACGCCGGTGAAAGCAATGAGGCCGCCCTGCATCAACCAACGGCGAGGTCCAGGTGCGCCGAGAGCTGCGACAGTATCAAACACGCCAATGAAGTAGGGCAAGACATTGGCCCGTCCTTCGGCGTCAGAACAGGCGTACTTCTCTCGAAATCTGCTCGCCTTCTCGAGTCGCTCAGCTTTGCGCTCAGGACTGTTGCTGCCCGATCCATGTTCGTAAACATCCTGGACGGCCTCGTCCGCGATCTTGCGCAGCTCCTTGCCAAAGCGAGGCAGCGGACCACCGTCAGCAGCGCGAGTGGGCAGACCACACAGGGACATCACACCTCCCACGCACCTGGCGGTGTAGGCCCCGCGGCTGAAGCCAAATAGAAAAACGCGGTCACCGGTCTCGTGGTGCTTGAGGATCGCCTCGTAGCAGTCGGCGATGTTGCGGCTGATCCCAGTGCCTGTCGCACCGCTCCACAGCTTTCGAAACTTCTGAATCGGCCGAAAGGGAATTTTCCCCTCGTCGTTTTCTGTGCCCAAGCCGGCGTCATAGAAGGAAACTTGGTCTTTTGGATTGATTGGACTCTCAGGACCGGTGCGACTGGCCCGGAAGAGCTTGTAGATGTTGCTCAGGTTTTGATCGGGTCTCAGGCCGCCAGCCTGTCCCGTGCCGTCTGAGAAGATGACGATGTTTTTGGGCATTTCCGTTTCCCTTTGAGATTCGTCTACCGAGCGCAGATCTGTTTCACATTGAGTGTGAACTCGCAAGGATTTGGACTGGTGTTCCATCGTGGCGCATCCAGCCTGGCCGTGCAGCCTGCGTCCTCCAGAAGAGCACGCCCATTGTTTGCCTGGCAAACAAGAACTGCTGAATCACGGCCGACTCGAAGCACCCGAACCGTCATTCCTTCGAATGGCTTCATCAGACTGGTGTCGTGAGCAGTCGAGAATTGCAAAAGCTGTTCCTCATCCAGTGCGTCGGTGGATCGTCTGTACCGGGCGCTTGCGTCAACCGCTGCCGAGACCTTTGTCAATGCCGATGCCAAGCTGTTCATCTCGCGCTCGCTCGGTCGTGATGCACAACCACCCAGGACAACAAGAATGGCCACGGTCAAAGGAAGAAGATACTTTTTCATGCGACATCCTTCCAGAAAACGAGCTTGCCGGTCTGCACACTTCGACCGGTATCGAGGTTCCAGTCTTCGAGCGCATCCAAGGCATCGGAGCGCCCCTCAACGAGCGCCTCATCGAGCCCCTTCCACACGGCAAGGACATTGGATCGAGCTTTTTCGTAGATGGCCTCGTAATCCATGCGGCCCTCTGGCGTGTTCAGCCTCTTGATGAATCTCGGATCAATGTCCTTCATGCGCGGATAGGCAAGGTTCAGCTCCGAGCAAACGTGCCGGGCGAATGGGAACAAGTGATTTGTGTCCGCCATCGCGGACAAGATGTCGCGGAAACCGCAGTGCCACGCACTGGGCAGTGGTGGATCGCCCGCTGGCTCGTGTCCATAGGCCGTTGCGAGCATGGCCTGCCAAACGAGCTCCACCGCAGGATCAATGACATCTTCGTCCCCAAGGGCGTGGCAGGTGGCGATACCTGTGGACAGGTGCTCCGACAGGCCCGTGTCGCCCACGTTCATAACTCTGGGGAAGATGAACGCGTCCTGGTGCATCTCACAGCGCCGGTGCTCGCTTTCGTTTCCTTGGTAGGGCCCAACAAGCAACTCGACCACTGGATGGATGGTCATATCGGTGGCCATGTGTGCCGCAAACCCGAGTAACCAAGCCGTGGCCGTGGCCTTTTGATGCGCAGGCATGCCCGCCACCGTTGCAACACCGGCGCGAAGGAGCGTGGCGTTGTGCTCGTAGTGCATGGCGTCGGCCCACTTCTTCTGACCACGTTTCAATGTCAGGTAGGGGTAGTCTGGGCTGACTGCGCCAAGCTCAAGAAATTTCAGATGGAGCCCGAGGCTCAACAGTGTTTCCTCACGCAGTCCCGCACCCTCCGCATGTTTTTGGGCGTCATTGACAACAGAGATATGGGCATAGGCGCCTGGCATCGGTAGCTCCAGTAAAGAAGGATGGGGGAAAACTGACGTTGTTATGTTGGCGACCAGCGCTGCAGCCGTGCCTTCACTTCAGCTTGAGGCAAGCGGCAACGCGGGTGATTTGAGATCCGTGTCATGCCTTCGTGCAGCAGCGAGATACCGACCGCCCCGCTTGCCTCCATCTGGTCAAGAATCCACAGCAGTCCATAGACCACGCATTGCCGCGTGCTGGCTTCTTTGCGCAGCAACATGTCGCCGCTCACCAGCGCATGGTCCGGTCGCCTCGCGCAACTCAAGGCAAAGCAATCTGGGAGGGAAAGGCCAGGGCGCAAGGTTCGAAGCTGCTGGGCATAAGACACTTCATCGGGTGCCAACTCAACAACGCCCAGACCGAGTTGCCTGAGCAAAGGCCCGTTCTCTGATGCGAGCTCTCGGTCGTACAGGAGATCTGGCACCACCATCGTCAGGCCGCAAGAAAAGGCGGGCTCCAAGAGCCCGCCTCGCTCCAGGTCGATCAAAACGGAAGTGTCCGAGACCAGGATGATCATGATTGATTAGGCTGCTTGCCCCATCAGTCGGCGGTCCAGCTCGCGCACACTGATGCTCAACAACTCTGCAGCACGAGCATCTGAGATGGCACCTTCGGACACAGCGCGCAAGCACAGACGCTCCATGCGCTGAGGTACTTCTGCTGGTAGCAGATTGGGTTCGGCGGACGCCTGCCCGTTCCAGCCCAAACTTTTGATCTGCGCCCATAGGCGTCCGTACGCTTGCTTTGGCAGGATGCCGAGCTGAGAGCAGCGCACCACCAGCGAGGCGATGCTGACCTTGAAAATCTTCTTCAGCTCTGCAAGTTCACCGATGGATATTGACGTCCGGTGCTCTCCGAGCAGACGCAAAACCATGTCCTTGGCCATGAGGAATGCGCCTGCAAACCTGTCCGCCGCCTTTTCCTGCTCCGCGTCGCTCAATCCGCTGAAACGCAAAACCAAGTGCGCAAGTTCGTGTGCAAGCGTGAATCGCTGACGCTCACCGTTGTGACTTTGGTTGACAACAATCACCGGCACGTCACCACGCTTGGGGCTCTGCACGAAGGCTTTTGAGCCAGAAACGTTCTCTGGCAAGTCCAAAGCGATGACTTTCACGCCCTTGTCTTCGAGGAGTTCGGCCATGAACGGGATAGGGTCGATGCCCAGCTGCCACAGATCACGCAGCGCGTTGGCTGCCTGCTCGGCATCCTCAATGCATCTGATGGCGAACGCCTCGCTTGAGGGGGCATCCCAAGGTTGATCCACGCCCGGTAGAAGTTCCTCGAGCTCAAGGTACCGTTCTACTTGGTCCAGGACAGACGCCTCGACGGCGCGTTCTTCCCTGACACCGGCGTGGGGCGCTTTGCGAAAGTCAACGCCCGTGAGTTCAATCTCGCGCTCGCTGAGCAGGTACTCCGGGGAAACCTTCAGGGACTTGGCCAGTGCCAGGAGGACCGCAGAGCTCGGCATCATTTCATCGCGCTCGTACTTTCCGATGGCCTGTGCGGACACGTGCCCCTGGATGGCAGCCTCCAGTTCGCGCAGGGAAAGCCCAAGGGCGTCTCGCGCCCTCTTAAGACGGTTTCCGATCATGATTTTCTCCGCGGGGTTGGTTTACATATTGACAGTTATTATTGTCGTTTGTAAACTCGCGTCCGTCAACCTCAACACACAGGAGTTCACGATGGCTAACCCGAAAAACGTTCACATAGTTCAGCGCGACAACGGTTGGGGCACGCTGCGCGAAGGCGGACAGCGCGCGACCCAGGTCTTCGATACGCAGGCTCAAGCGATTCGTTCTGGGCGGCAGATGGCGCGACAAGGTCAGGGGGAGTTGTTGATCCATGGTCAGGATGGCCGTATCAGAGCTCGTGACTCGCATGGCAACGATCCCCACCCGCCCAAGGACCGCAAATGATCAAGATTGAATTCAAGATGCCCAGCGCAGCCCATCTGAAAAAGGCGGCAATGGCGGAGGTTGAGAAGCAGCTTTCCGCCAAGGCGCGGCATGCCGCCGTCCGTCACGGTGGTGTGTCAGTCCGGTTCAGCCGAAAGCCGGACGGAACCATCCGTGCAATGGAGTTTCAGGGGTCGGACGCTGCGATACACGCAGCGAAGGACGCTGTCGCAGATAGATCTATCTGAAGGTCACACATGAAAAGCTGGCTCACTGAGGTTTGGATTGTTTTCTGTCTGTCCACGAAAACTCAACTCGCGCTCGCGTTTGGCGTTGCCTTCTTCCTTGGCATCTTGCTCGTGGGTGAGAAGTTCGTCGGCAGCATTGATCTACACGGTCACGTGAAGCCATTGACCGATGTTGTCCGCGCCAGCCTTGCACATCGCTATGAAAGCGCTGCTTGGATGGCACTGGGAAGCTTCTTTCTCCTCGCGATCAAGACCTACCGCGAAGACCGCCGACGTGTATTTGGTTACTGAATCCATCCAACAGATCAGGGGGAAGCATGGCTTGCGCAGCTGAACACGCCACATTCAATTTTTTTGCTGTGACTGCTGCATGCGCAGCAGTTCAGCGCAGGGAAGACTGATCCGTTGATGGGACTTCTCTCGCGATCGGAGCGGCGGCTGCTTGCTTTCCCTCGCTGCCCGACGTTCTTGAACCCGCTGTGCATCCGAACCATCGGAAATTCTTCCACAGCGTCACTTTTGCAGTCGCATTGGGGTTCGGAATGCGTCGCGCGTGTACAGGTGGGAGCCTGAGGGGCCCCCCGCGTCAGAATAGTTGTCGCTTCCATTGAATCAACCCAGGGGGCGGCGATGAAGGAAGAAAGTGGCTCGATACGGACAAGCATTCAAAGACAAAGCGGTAGCCAGGTTGCTGGCGCCGGAGAGCGCAGCACTGGAGGTGGTGTCGCGCGAATTGGGTATTGGGTTGGGGACGCTGGAGCGCTGGCGCGAGGATGCGCAGTCCAGGCCCGCCCGAGGGCGGGCCTGGACTGCGGGCGCCCGGCTTGAGGCCGTGATCACCACGGCGGCCATGAACGAGGCTGCCAAGAGCGCCTGGTGCCGCGAGCACGGGGTATACCCGGCCGAGTTGGACAAGTGGCGGGCGAGCTGCACCACCGCACTGGCTGACCCCGAGGACGCACGCGCCAGCCCACAGGCCACGCGTGCCTCCGCCAAGCGCATCAAGGAGCTCGAGCGCGATCTGCTGCGCAAGGACCGGGCACTGGCAGAGACGGCCGCGCTGCTGGTTCTATCAAAAAAAGTCTCGGCGATCTTCAACAAGGGAGAGGGCGAATGATCGGCCTCGAAGATCGCCAAGTCCTGGCCCGAGAGATCAACACCGCCCATGCCGCAGGAGCGCGACTGCAGCCGGCCTGCGCTGTTGCCGGTATCGACGTTCGAACCCTGCAGCGCTGGAAGGCCTGCGCGGGCCTCACAGCGGGCGATGGCAGACCCGCCGCCGTGCGCCCGATGCCCAGCCATGCCCTGAGCCCGGCTGAGCGCGCAGCGCTGCTGGCCGTGGCCAATGAGCCGCGCTTTGCCTCGGTGCCGCCAGCGCGTATCGTGCCTATGCTGGCCGATGAAGGCACATACCTGGGCAGCGAGTCCAGCATGGCTCGAGTGCTCAAGGCCGCGGGTCAGAACAAACGCCGAGGACGCGCCAAGGCGCCCAGGGCCACACGGCCGCCCACCACCCACATCGCCACGGCGCCCGGGCAGGTCTGGTGCTGGGACATGACCTACCTGCCAGCCATCGTGATGGGCCGCTGGTTCCACTTGTACCTGATTCTGGACCTGTACAGCCGCAAGATCGTCGGCGCCGAGGTGCACGACAGCGATGACGCCGACCATGCCGTTCACCTGGTGCGAAGAACCGCCCTGGCCGAGAGCATTGCCACCCTGGACAGCAAGCCTGTTCTGCACGGTGACAACGGCTCCACGTTGAAGGCCACGACCGTCCTGGAAATGCTGCGCTGGCTGGGCGTGAAGCCCTCTTACTCGCGGCCCCGCGTCAGCGACGACAACGCTTATGCCGAGTCGCTGTTCCGCACGGCCAAGTACCGGCCCGAGTTCCCTGCCAAGGGCTTCGCGAGCCTGGACGAGGCCAGGGCCTGGGCGGCTGAATTCGTGCGTTGGTACAACGTCGATCACCGCCACAGCAGCATCCGCTACGTCAGCCCGCAGCAGCGTCATGCCGGACAGGACAAGGCCGTCCTGGCTGCTCGCCACACCCTGTACACACAGGCCAGGCAGCGCAACCCGGCACGCTGGTCTGGCCACACTCGCGACTGGTCGCACATCGGTGCCGTGACGCTCAATCCCGAGCGCGACGAGGTGGTCAGCATAGCTGCCAGCGTTCAACATACTCAGCAGAAAGCTGCGTGACCCGGGCGACAACTACCTTGACGCGCGCCGGGGGCCCCTCGCGACGCGAGCTGAAGACCCAGCGCACCCCTTATCGCTAGAAGTGGCCCGGCACCTTGTAAGGCAGCCTTGCGAGGTGCTGCTCTCGCTCGGTCTAGGACTTGCGGTCTATCGCCACTTGATTGGTGTGGCTCCCGACCATGATGCCATCTTCAATGATCATCGGTCGCAGACGTCAACGTAGCGCTTAACCGCGAAAACTGCCCAGCCTTCAGGAGTGCGATCTCAAGCGGGTTGGTTGACGGAATTATGTCTAAACAGGCATAATTCCAATAATGTCGAAGTCATCCCGCAAGCCAGTCAAATGGGTAAGTTCTTCCAAGCGAGATCTGGATGGAATGCCTGAGGATGTCAAAGATGTCTTCGGCCATGCCATTGACCTGGCGCAATCCGGTGGTAAGCATCAAGACGCCAAGGTGATGATGGGCTTCGGCTCTGCGGGCGTGCTAGAGGTGGTCGAGGACCACCAAGGTGACACTTACAGGGCTGTCTATACCGTCAAGTTCGCGGGTTGGGTATACGTCCTGCATTGCTTTCAGAAAAAGTCCAAAAGCGGCATTGCCACGCCGAAACCAGACATGGACTTGATCAATGTTCGCCTGAAGGCTGCGAAGCAGGATTTTGAGGTTTGGCAGTCACAGCAAGGAGCACGGAAATGAAGGAACACGCAAGCATCACTATCGAAGAAGGCAGTGCCAATGTCTATGCGGATATGGGTTACACCGACTCAGCCGAGATGCAACGTAAATCCCAGCTGGCCGGCGAGGTTGCGCGTGCAATCAAGGCGCGTCGGCTGACGCAGGAAGATGCCGCTACGCTCCTGGGGATCGACCAGTCCAAGGTGTCTCGCATCACGCGAGGCCAGTTCCGTGGGGTCAGTGAAGCCAAACTGCTCGAGTTGGTGGCGAGGTTGGGCCACGACGTGAAGATCGTGGTTGGTCCCGTACGGCGCCGCGCTGGGAAGATCGAGCTACAGTTTGCCTGAGCTTCCATTCGCCGCAGTCGGCATGTGCTCATTGCGGCGTGACTTCAGTACCAAGGCATCTGCACAGACAGACCGATGGCAGCGCGGAGATGCATAGTTGAAGCAATCCGCTAGTGTGCAACTGATGAGGAGAGTCGTATCAGGTCATTGGCCTCGATTCCCGTGAGAAGCAGCGTCGCATTCCCTCTCCAGTTATCCGGTTATGGCAGCGAACATAGAGATCCATCAGGACACGGTTGTACATATTGTTTTAAGTCTGCGCATGCGCTTTCGTCACGCTCTATCTGGATGTTGACTAGCGCGAAAGGCGCGCGTTCAGGTTGGGCAGTGGCACTGCTTGACCGGGCACCAGTCGGCACAGAAACTCATAAAGTCTCTCGAGTTCCCCGCTTGATGCGACAAATTACCCTCGATAAGAGATACATATCGAGACCTATAACTGCGCCACAGCCGCAGCGGAGGTCGAGCATTCATCCCTGCAAAAGCTCGTCTATAGACTTGCTCCCTGCGTAAAAAACTTTCCAGCAGTCGCCCAACGCGCCGATCAATGTGATTTAGCACGTGATTTCACTGCGGGACTTTTGCGGGACTCAGTCCTGAAATACATGTCAAAACACGGTAGTTTATGTACGATGAGCAAACTCGAAACTGTTATAAATCAACAACTTACAGATGATCTGGTAGCTACGAACCAAGGGGTCGTGGGTTCAATTCCTGCCAGCCGCACCAAACAAAAAACCCTGTAGCCAAAAGCTGCAGGGTTTTTTCATTTCTGCCGCAAAAGAGGGCGCAAGCCAGCGGAGAAAGGCCACCATGAGCAAGGCATTCACCAAAGAGTCCGATCAGGACGAGGACGACGGATCCCCGTCACCCGCCCCGGTGCCCGGCGGCAAGAACTACATCACCCGAGCTGGCTACGATCGGCTGCGAGCGGAACTGTTCACATTGATCGACGACGAGCGGCCCAAGATCGTCGACATCGTGCATTGGGCGGCCAGCAACGGCGACCGATCGGAGAATGGTGACTATCTCTACGGTAAAAAGCGCCTGCGCGAAATCGACCGGCGCATCAGGTTCCTCACACGCCGGCTGGAAATCGCCGAGGTGGTGGATGCCTCACTGCACCACGGCGGCGACCAGGTCTTTTTTGGCGCCACCCTGACCTACGCCGACGATGCGGGTGCCGAGACCACAGTCACGATCCTCGGGGTGGACGAAGCCGACAGCGGCCAAGGTCAGATCAGCTGGGTGTCGCCTGTGGCGCGCGCGCTGCTCAAGGCCAAGGTGGGCGATGTGGTTCGCCTGGTTGTGCCCGGTGGCACACAGGAACTGGAAGTGCTGTCGGTGAGCTATCCGGCGCCCGACAGCAGCGCCTGATCAATTTTTGACAGGCTTGAAGCGCTGCGCCTTGATCACCGAGGTGGTGCGTTTGAGGCTGCGCAGCACCTCGGCAAGGTGCTGGCGATCGCGCACCGAAACCGAGAAGCGGATATCGGTGGCGGTCTGGGCAGGCTCGTCACCCATGTCCACGTGGGTGATGTCCGCTTCGGCGGATGCGATGCTGGAGGCCACGCGCGCCAGCACGCCTTTGCCGTTGGTGACTGTCACCACCACCGTGGTCTCGAACGAGCGCACCGGTTCGTCGGCCCACTCCACCTCGAGAAAGCGCTCGCTGTCGCGCAACAGCAGGCGTTTGCCGGTCGGGCAGTCTTCGGCGTGCACCACCAGGCCTTCGCCGCGGCCCAGGTAGCCCACGATGCGGTCACCCGGGATCGGTTTGCAACACGGGGCGTACTGCACCGACAGGCCCTCGCTGCCATCGAGCGTGACCACACCCTGCGAGGCCGACTCGTCGCGACCACTTGCGTAGCGCTCCGTGCTGATCAGCAGCGCGTCGGGCTTGAGCCCCATTTCGGACAGCAACACCGCCAGCTTCTTGCCGACCATGCTGGCGATGCGTTTGCCCATGCCGATGTCGGAGAGCAGCTCGTCGCGCGTTTTGTTGCCGGTGAAGCGCAGGAGTTTTTCCCAGGTGCTCTGGTATTCGCCATCTTCAGCGGGCAGGGCGGCGAGGCCTTCTGATCTGAGCGCCTGGCTCAGCATGCGCTCGCCCAGCTCGTGCGACTTTTCCTGCGCCACGGTCTTGAGGTGGTGACGGATTTTGGAGCGCGCGCGCCCTGTTTTCACGAACGACAGCCAGGCCGGGTTGGGCTCGGCACTTTCGGCGGTGATGATTTCCACCACATCGCCGTTGGCCAGTTCGGTGCGCAGCGGGCGCTGCTCGCCGTTGATGCGGGCCGACACCGTGTGGTTGCCCACATCGCTGTGGATGGCGTAGGCGAAGTCCATCACCGTGGCGCCACGCGGCAGCGCCATGATCTTGCTTTTCGGCGTGAACACATAGACCGCGTCGGGGAACAGGTCGATCTTGATGTGGTCCCAGAACTCCCCCGCGTCGTGGGTTTCCTGCTGGATGTCCAGCAGCGACTGCAGCCACTGCGTGCCCAGGCGCTGCGACGTGTCGCTGCCCGGTTCGCTGGCCTTGTACAGCCAGTGCGCGGCAACACCGGATTCGGCCACCACGTCCATCGCGTGCGTGCGCAGCTGGAACTCGATGTTGGTGCCGAACGGACCGATGAGCGTGGTGTGCAGCGACTGGTAGCCGTTGACCTTGGGAATTGCCACGTAGTCGCGGAACTTGCCAGGTAGAGGTTTGTAAAGCTGGTGCAGAACGCCCAGACCGGTGTAGCAGTCGGTGAGTTCGGGCACAACGATGCGAAAACCGTAGACGTCGGTGACCTGCGAGAACGACAGGTGCTTGTTGTCCATCTTGCGGTAGACCGAATACAGCGTCTTCTCGCGACCCATGATCCGCACGTTCATGCCCTGCTGGGCAAACACGGTTTCCACTTCCTTTTGCACGCGTGAAATCAGGTCGCGTCGGCGGCTGCGCGACTTGTTCAGCGCTTTGGACAGCACTTCGTACCGCCAGGGATGCAGAAAGCGGAACGCCAGATCCTGCAATTCGCGGTAAGTGAAGTTGAGGCCGAGCCGGTGCGCGATCGGGGCGTAGATCTCCAGCGTTTCACTGCTGATGCGCTGCCACTTGCTGCGGGGCATGTCGCCCATGGTGCGCATGTTGTGGGTGCGGTCGGCCAGCTTGATCAGGATGACCCGCACGTCTTTGGCCATGGCCAGCAGCATCTTGCGAAACGACTCGGCCTGATTTTGTTCGCGGGTGTCGAACTCCAGCTTCTCCAGCTTGGTGAGACCGTCCACCAGATCGGCCACCGGCGCACCAAAGCGCTCCACCAGCTCCTCTTTGGTCACGCCGCAGTCTTCAATGGCGTCGTGCATCAGGGCCGACATCAGGGCCTGCGCATCGAGCTTCCACTCGGCGCACTGGGCTGCCACAGCGATCGGATGGGTGATGTACGGGTCACCGTTCTTGCGCAACTGCCCCAGGTGCGCCTCGTCGGCAAAACGATAAGCCTGACGGATGCTTTCAATGTCGCCTGCGCTCAGGTAGTCCAGCTTGGCCAGCAGCCCGGCGAAGCTGGCCGCGGCCGCGCTGGCAGCGGGGTGTGCCTGGTCTTCGGCAGACAGAAAGGAGCCTGTGTCGGCTAGGGTGGACATGCCAGTACTTTAGCCGGTGCTGGCACTTGCCGCCGCCGGTGACGCCTGTGTAGCGGCCCATGCGGTGTGGGATTGATGACGAAGCCGTGCGCAGGCGAAAAAAAACACCGCATCGCGGTGTTCTTTTTGGGGGTCTTCGCTCAGATCAGAGCGGGACCTTCTTGAGCATTTCCAGGCCAACCTTGCCTTCAGCAATTTCGCGCAGGGCGGTCACGCCTGGTTTGTTCTTGCTTTCGATCTTGGGAGCGTGACCCTGGCTCAGCATGCGTGCCCGGTACGTGGCCGCCAACACGAGTTGGAAACGGTTGGGAATTTTTTCCAGACAATCTTCGACGGTGATGCGTGCCATGGGCGGGCTCCAGTAAACGGGCTTGAGATCAGGGGATGTTGAGCGCTTTGAAGGTATCGCTGCGAGCAATACGCTGGGCGGCAAACTTGAGCCGCTGGGCATGGACGATGGCTTTGAGGTCAAACAAGGCCCGCTCGAACAACTCGTTGATTATAACGAAGTCGAACTCTCGCGCGTGGGCCACTTCGGCGGCGGCGTTCTGCAAACGCAGCTCGATCACCTCGGCGCTGTCTTCGGCCCGGCGCTCCAGGCGCGAGCGCAGTTCTTCCCAACTGGGCGGCAGGATGAAGACCAGCACCGCATTGGGAAAGATGCGCTTGACCTGGATCGCACCCTGGAAGTCGATCTCCAGCACCACATCGGCGCCCTGCGCCATGCGCTGCTCGATCGCCATCTTGGAGGTGCCGTAGCGGTTGCCATGCACCATCGCCCATTCCAGGAACGAGCCCTGGATGACCATCTGATCAAAGGTTTCCTTGCTGACAAAGTAGTACTCGCGCCCATGCAGTTCCTGGCCTCTGGGCGGGCGCGTGGTGTGCGAGACCGAAGGCGCGACCAGCGAGTCAAGCTCCATCAAGGCCTTGACCAGGCTGGACTTTCCGGCCCCGCTGGGGGCTGCGACGACAAACAGGTTTCCGGGGTATTCCATGCTCACTCGATGTTTTGTACTTGTTCACGCATCTGTTCAATGAGCACTTTCATGTCCACCGAAATGCGCGTGAGTTCGAGGTTGGACGACTTCGAACCCAGGGTGTTGGCTTCGCGGTGCAGTTCCTGGATCAGGAAGTCCAGTCGTTTTCCAACCTCGGCCCCTTTTTTGATCAAACGCTCGATCTCGGTCAGGTGCGAGTCGAGCCGGGTCAGCTCTTCGGCCACGTCGATGCGGATGGCAAACGCGGTGGCTTCGGTCAGGGCGCGGTCGTTGGCCATGTCGGATGTGACCGTGTTGCCGGTGGCCGATGCGCCGCCGGCGGCCAGCGCCTCGTTCCAGCGATCGATGAAGCGCTGGCGTTGCTGAGCGACGAGCTGGGGTATGAGTGGCTGCGCATCTTTGGCCAGTTGCCGCAGCTGACCCAGGCGGTCCAGCAGCATGGCCGCCAGACGTTGGCCCTCACGCTCGCGTGCCTCCATCAAGTTGTTGATAGCCACTTCAGCCAGCGACTGCAAGCCTTCGTTGAGTTCGCCGGGGTTGCCTTGCTGGCGCGAGGTGAGTTGCAGCACCTCGGCCACCGAGAGGGGGCTGGCGGTGGGCAGCCAGGCGCGAACATTGTCTTGCAGTCCCACCAGCTTTTGGAGTTCGAGGGCGCTGGGTGAGCGGGGACTGGCGTCACTGCGCCCCTCGATCCATGCGCGAACCTCCACCTTGCCACGTTTGAGCCGCGCACCCAATTGCTCGCGCAGGGCGGGCTCGGAGCTCCGCAGGTCGTCAGGGAGTTTGAACGTCAGGTCGAGAAAGCGGCTGTTGACCGAGCGGATTTCCAGGCCGAGGCCGGGTTTCGAATCGCGCGCCGGCTCTGCGTTCGCGGCCGTAGCGGGCCCGCCCAGGTGGGCCGTTGCATAGCCGGTCATGCTGTAAACTGCCATCGCACTTTGCCCGTCAGGTTGAGTGGTCCAAAACGAGGCGTTCCGGAAACCATCCGAATTATGTCAAAGGTCAAACCCGCACCGCTCCCGCCGGACACCGTGATTGGTGGTTACCGCATTGTCCGCAAACTGGCAGCCGGGGGTTTTGGCGTGGTGTACCTCGCGGTGGACACCGAAGGCCAGCAGGTCGCCGTCAAGGAGTACCTGCCTTCATCGCTCGCTTCACGCGGTCCCGGCGAACTGCTGCCGCAGGTGCAGCCCGAAAAGCTGTCGCTTTATCGCTTGGGACTCAAGAGCTTTTTCGAAGAAGGTCGGGCGCTGGCCCAGATTTCGCACGCCTCCGTGGTGAGCGTGCTCAACTTCTTCCGCGAGAACGAGACCGTCTACATGGTCATGAACTTCCTGGAAGGCGCTTCGCTGCAGGAATTCATCATCACGGCGCGCGAGCAGAAGAAGCAGAAGGTCTTTCGCGAATCGACCATCCGCTCGCTGTACGACGAGGTTTTGCGTGGGCTGCGCATCGTTCACCAGCACAAGATGCTGCACCTGGACATCAAGCCGGCCAACATCTTCGTGACCGACGACAACCGCTCGGTGTTGATCGACTTTGGCGCCGCGCGCGAGGTGCTGAGCAAAGAAGGCAATTTCATCCGCCCGATGTACACCCCAGGCTTCGCCGCCCCCGAGATGTACCGGCGCGACTCCAGCATGGGCCCCTGGACGGACATCTACGCCATTGGCGCCTGCATTTACGCGAGCATGCAGGGATATCCTCCGAACGACGCGCCCCAGCGTCTGGAAAAAGACCGCCTGTCGTTGGCGCTCTCCCGCCTGCGCGGCGTCTACTCCGACAACCTCATCGAGGTGGTCGAATGGTGCATGTCGCTGGATCCCTTGTCGCGTCCGCAATCGGTGTTTGCGCTGCAGAAAGAGCTCAGTCGCGAAACCGAGCGCAGTTACACCAAGCTCACGGTGGCCGAAAAAATGCGGCTGCAGTTTGACAACATCGTGTCGGATAACAAGAAATCCCTGCGGAAATCCACCAACGCCGGCACCAAGTTTCGATGAAATTTTCGGTCTATCAGATCAGCCGCCAAGGTGGGCGGGAGCGCAATGAAGACCGCATGGGGTATGCCTACACCCGCGAATCCGGCTTGTTTGTGTTGGCCGACGGCATGGGTGGTCACCCCGAAGGGGCCATGGCCGCGCAGCTGGCCCTGCAAACCTTTTCTGCTTACTTCCAGAAGGCAGCCAATCCCACGGTCAGAGAGGTGCCTGAATTCCTCTCCAGCGCGCTCATGGCCGCGCACCACCAGATCATTCGATACGCCGCCGAAAAAGGCATGCTCGACACGCCGCGCACCACGCTGGTCGCGTCGGTCATGGAGCGTGGCCATGTGTACTGGGTGCACTGCGGCGACTCGCGCCTGTATGTGGTGCGCAACGGTGAAATGCTCACGCGCACCCGCGACCACTCCTACATGGAGCAGCAGGCGCATCTGGGGCGTGCCACCGAGCACATCAACCGCAACATCCTGTTCACCTGCCTGGGTTCTCCGGCGAAGCCGGTGTTTGACCTGTCGGGCCCGGTGCAGCTGATGCAAGGCGACCGCGTGCTGCTGTGCTCTGATGGACTCTGGGGCACGGTGACCGATGAGGAGATCACCGCCGAGTTGTCCAAACGACCGCTGGAGCAGGCCGTGCCCGAACTGGTGGAGCTGGCGCTCAAACGCGGCGGCCCGCGTTGCGACAATGTGACCGTGCTCGCCATGGAGTGGGAGACGGCGGACGAATTCCAGAGCACACGCGTGTCCACCGAGGACATTGAAGACGGTGTGTTCGCTTCCACCATCCAGTCGGGCACGCCCGACTCGACCATGGAAGATCTGGACGACGCGGCGATCGAACAATCGATCGCCGAGATCAACGAAGCGATTCGCCGCACGGCCGAACGCAACACCTGAGGTTTCCCCATGAGCGAAGTTTCCCGACCCAGCCAACGGGCCGTCGATGCCCTGCGTCCTGTGCGCATCACCCGCAGCTACACCATGCACGCCGAGGGCTCGGTGCTGATCGAGTTTGGCCACACCAAGGTGCTGTGCACCGCGTCGGTGGAAGAGAAAGTACCGCCGCACAAGCGCGGCAGTGGCGAAGGCTGGGTGACGGCCGAATACGGCATGTTGCCGCGCGCCACGCACACGCGCAGCGACCGCGAAGCGGCCAAAGGCAAACAAAGCGGGCGCACGCAGGAAATCCAGCGCCTGATTGGCCGATCACTGCGCGCGGTGTTCGACTTGAAGGCATTGGGCGAGCGCACCATCTCCCTGGACTGCGATGTGATCCAGGCCGATGGCGGCACGCGCACCGCGAGCATCACCGGCGCTTTCGTGGCCGCGCACGATGCGGTCTCGAAGTTGATCGCCGACGGCAAGATCGCGACCTCGCCCATCAAAGACCACGTGGCCGCGATCTCGGTCGGCATTCTGCAAGGCACGCCGCTGCTCGATCTGGAGTACGTGGAAGACTCGGCGTGCGACACCGACATGAACGTGGTGATGACGGGCGCCGGCCATTTTGTGGAAGTGCAGGGCACGGCCGAAGGCGTGGCGTTCACCCGCCGCGAGATGGACGCGCTGCTGGCGCTGGCCGAAAAGGGTATTGGCGAACTTGTGGCTCTGCAGAAGCACTCGCTCGGTATCGCGAAAGCATGAAGCTGGTCCTGGCGTCGAACAACCAAGGCAAGCTCGCCGAGCTGCAGGCGCTGTTCGCGCCGCTGGGCATCGAACTGGTGCGCCAGGCCGATCTGAACATTCACGAAGCGCCGGAGCCGCACCGCACCTTTGTGGAGAACGCACTGGCCAAGGCGCGCCACGCAGCGCGGCTAAGCGGCCTGCCGGCGCTGGCCGATGATGCTGGCCTGTGTGTGCAAGCCTTCGGTGGCTTGCCGGGTGTGGACACGGCGTTTTACGCCACGCAGTTCGGGTACGCGAAAGGCGACGACAACAATGTGCGCGCCCTGCTCGAACAGATGCAGGGCGTTGCGGACCGCCGCGCCGCGCTGGTGAGCACACTGGTGGCCTTGCGCAGCGCCGATGATCCCGAGCCGCTGGTGGCCACCGGTCGCGCGCCCGGGCTCATCACGCAGCAGCCCATTGGCGAGAACGGTTTCGGCTTCGACCCGGTGATGTTCCTGCCCGCCTTTGGCAAGACCTTTGCCGAGCTGCCCACCGAGGTGAAGAACGCCAACAGCCACCGCGGGCGCGCAGCGCAACAAATGCTAGAGCTGATGCGCGAGCGCTGGTTCGCGCCCTCAGCCGGATGAGCACCGAGAAGCCGATGTCCTGGCCTGGTGGCCTGCCGGCCGGACAGCCCGCCAAGCCCGAAACGCCCTGGAACGACGTGCGCCACTGGATGCGCCCGGGCACCTTGCAACTGCACAGCCTGCCGCCGCTCTCGCTCTACATTCACCTGCCGTGGTGCCTGAAGAAGTGCCCTTACTGCGATTTCAACTCGCACGAATGGAGTGCCACGTCCGAACCGGGCCAGCCCTTGCCCGAGGCGCGTTACCTGGACGCCTTGCGCGCCGATCTGGAGGCCTCGATGCCGCTGATCTGGGGCCGCACGGTGCACAGCGTGTTCATCGGCGGCGGCACGCCCAGCCTGTTTTCACCCATGGCCATTGATCGCCTGCTGGGCGATGTGCGCGCCTTGCTCAAGCTCGACGCCGACGCCGAGATCACGCTCGAAGCCAACCCGGGCACCTTCGAGAAAGACCGCTTCCGCGCGTTTCGCTCAGCGGGTGTGACGCGCCTGTCCATCGGCGTGCAGAGTTTCAATGATGCGCACTTGAAAGCACTGGGGCGTGTGCACGACCGCGACCAGGCGATGGCAGCGGTCGAAGAGGCGGCGCAGGCGTTTGACACGTTCAACCTCGACCTCATGTACGCGCTGCCCGGGCAGACGCTGGCCGACTGCGAAGCCGACGTGCGCACCGCGCTGGCGTTCTCGCCACCTCACATCTCCATCTACCACCTCACGCTGGAGCCCAACACCTACTTTGCCAAGTACCCGCCGGCGTTGCCGCCCGAAGACGAGGCCTGGGACATGCTGGACCGCATCACCGAACTCACCGGTGAGGCCGGGTTGCAGCGCTACGAGGTGTCGGCCTACGCGCGGGCGGGGCACCGCAGCTGGCACAACACCAACTACTGGCAGTTCGGCGACTACCTGGGCATTGGCGCAGGCGCTCACAGCAAGCTGAGTTTTGCCCACCGTATCGGGCGCCCGGTGCGGGTGCGCGAGCCACGCCTGTACATGGAGCGTGCGCTCGCAGGCAACGCGGTGGTGAGCTCGGACGAAGTGCCGCGCAAGGCGCTGCCTTTCGAGTTCATGCTCAATGCCTTGCGGCTCAAGGAAGGTTTCAGCCTGCAGCAGTTCATGGAGCGCACCGGCCTGCCGCTCTCCAGCATTGAAGCCGGGCTCGCGCTGGCCGTGCAAAAAGGCTTGGTCGAGCGCGATGCGGCGCGTGTGTGGCCCACCGAGCGGGGCTTCGATTTCCTCAGCGACTTGCAGGAAATCTTTCTCGCAGACTGAAGCGCTCGTTCAGGCGGAGTGCAGGCTGAAGCCCACGCGCGTGGTGCCACCACCCGACTCGGCCGCCGGAAAACCGTCGTGCATGCGCGCAATGGCCGCCACGATGGACAAGCCCAGGCCGTGGTGAGGTTTCTCCACCTCGCAGCGCGACACGTCGGCGCGAAAGAAGCGGTCGAAAAGGCGCGGCAGGTGCTCGGCCTCGATCGTGGGCCCGGTGTTCTCCACCCACAGCCGCACGCTGTCGCCAGCCTCCCGCGCGATGCGCACGCTCAGCGTGGAGCCCTCGTCGGCGTAGCGGATGGCGTTGCCCAGCAAGTTGGACAGAGCACGCTTGACCAGTGGCTCGTCCACCGACAAGGTCGTGTCGCCGTCGATGTTCACGCGCAACCCGCGCTCTTCCATCGGTGCTTCGTGGAATTCCACCACCTGCTGCACCAGCTGCGCCAGGCTCACCGCCGCGCCGCGCCGTGCTTTCACGCCGCGGTCGGCCTGCGCCAGGAACAACATGTCGTTGACGATGGCCGCCATGCGGTGCAGTTCTTCCAGGTTGGAATGCAGCGTGTCTTCAAGTTCACCCACGGTGCGCTCGCGGCTCAGCGCCACCTCGGTCTGGCCAATCAGGTTCGTGAGTGGCGTGCGCAGCTCATGGGCCACATCTGCGTTGAAGCCTTCGAGCTGCACGTAGGTGCGCTCCACGCGCTGCATCAGGCCGTTGAACTGGTCGATCAGTGGCTGCAATTCTTCCACCGGCTTGGCCAGCGTGAGGCGCTGTCCGAGGCGACGCGCGTCAATGGCCTTGGTCTGCGCTGCGAGGTCGATCAGCGGCCGCAGGCTGCACCGAACGCGCCAGAAAGTGCCCCAGCCCACCAGTGCTGCACCGGCCAGCACGGCGGCCACCAGCAGCACGGCCATGCGCCTGGCGGTCTTGGCGTCCTGCGAGCAGTCCAGGGTCAGGGTGCCTTGCAGGGTGCCGTTGCCCGTGTCCACGCTGAACGGCATCGCCCGCGAGACCGAGGTGGCCATGTCGAAGCTGGGCGTCGTGTCGCGGTAGAGCTCGCTGCCATCGGCGTGCTTCATCTGCACAAAGGTGCCTGGCCGACGCTCGGCCAGCCAGGCCAGTTTGGCCTTGACTTCGGCTTCGCCGCCTTTGGCATCGGCTTCGCGCACCACGTCCACCAGCACGGCGGTGTAGCTGCGCAGCTCTTCCTCGTGCTTGGCGGTGAAGATCATGGAAGTGGCGCCGTAGATGAACGCCAGCAGCACGCCCAGGCCGATCACCGTCTGGATGGCCAGCAGCAGGGACAGGCGCCGCCCGATCGAGTACGCGCACGGCGCAACGGCGGCAGATTCGGGAGCCAGCGGCGTTGTTTTCAGTGCTTCGGTGTTCACGTCCGTTCCTCCAGCACATAGCCCATGCCGCGCACGTTGTGCAGCAACTTCGGTTTGAAAGGGTCATCCATCTTCGATCGCAGACGGCGCACCGCCACCTCCACCACGTTGGTGTCCGAGTCGAAGTTCATGTCCCACACCTGCTCGGCGATGGTGGTGCGCGACAGGACCTGACCCTTGCGCCGCGCCAGCAGCGCGAGCAAGGAAAACTCCTTGGCGGTGAGGGATAGCGGTTGGCCAGCGCGCCAGGCTTTGCGGCCCAGCAAGTCCATCTCCAGATCGCAGACCGCCATGCGCGAGTTGGCCGACTCGGGGACGGCCGGAGCGCGGCGCAGCAGCGCGCCCACGCGAGCGAGCAATTCGGAGAAGGCGAACGGCTTGACGAGGTAGTCGTCGGCCCCGGCCTGCAGGCCCTGCACACGGTCTTCAACCCGGTCGCGTGCGGTGAGCATGAGCACCGGCGTGCCGCGCTTCTGGCGCAACGCCGACAGCACACCGAAGCCATCAATACCCGGCAGCATGATGTCGAGCACCACCAGCTGGTAGTCGCCATCGAGCGCGAGGTAGCGGCCCTCAATGCCGTCGCGCGCCACGTCCACCGTGTAGCCGGCCTCGGAGAGGCCGCGCTTGACGTAGTCGGCGATCTTGGCTTCGTCTTCAATGACCAGCACGCGCATGGCAGGGGTCCGTCTGGGGTTGCAGGGCCGGGGAGTGAAACCCGGAGGGATGCCCTGAATTGTCCCGGAAACCGCTTTTTTTCTGCATTACGAATTTGTCATTCTCGCGTTCGGGAAACGACAACCTCGGTTCTTAAAGTTTGTCCTGTGCCAAACACAAAGCGGCACACAAGTCTCCTCCCCAACGTCTCACAAGGAATCATCATGAAACTCTCGACCTCCATCCTCCTGCCCCTGATGTTTGCCGCCACCGCCGGCACCGCCATGGCTCAAAACGCCCCGCTGACCCGTGCCGAGGTACAAGCGCAGGCCATCGCCGCCCGCGACGCTGGCCAGTTGCCTGACGGCACGATCGTGAAATTTGAAGTGGCGTCCGGCTCCACCGTCACCCGCGCCCAGGTGCAGGCCGAGCTCGCCGAAGCCCGCCGTCTGGGCCAGCTGGGCGACCCGGACATCGTGACCTTCAACGTGCCCACCGGCCCCGGCAAGACCCGCGCTCAAGTACTGGCTGAACTCAACGAAGCACAGCGTCTGGGTCTGGTGCAGTTTGCTGACAACAAGTACCCCGTGATCGCCACGCCCGAGCAAGCCGAGCAGATCCGCCAAGCCGGTCTGCGCGCCGCAGACGGCATGAAGCTGGTTCAACTGAACCGCCAGTGATGATGCGCCACGCGGCGGGGCGCTGGCCGTCTGCGAGATGGCCCGTCCTGCCCGCGTCTGGCGACCCTCAATTCCTTTCGGGGCAATGCCCATGAGTCGCACACTGCACACTGCACCAGCGGGCCTTCGGGCCCGTTGGTGCTTTTGGCGCTCTGCATGACTCAAGTGGCAGACCATGGCGTTTGGGTGTCCGTTCACAGAAAGCCGACCTCTGCCCCTCGCCAGCACCTTTGTTCAGGCACCTCCGCCATCACAAACCTGCCCACGCCAGCTGCACTGGCCGTCGTCCGTCAACCAGCGGTGGGCGTGGCCCGCGCAGCCCGTCTGGCAGATGACCTTTCGTGCCGCTTCCAAGTCTTGTGTGGGGTCGATCTGGGCCCGCGCCTCACTTGAAGCGCGGGGCTGGAGAGGCAAGCCAGCGACCGGCACCGTCATGCCCCACAGAAGGGAAGTCCTCGCCACCATCAGTTGCCCGCGCAAGCGCACCACCTCGCGGATCAGGGCGTTCAGTGCGACCTCTTTCTCCCGCAGCAGTCGAGTCACCCGGTCTTGAACACCGCCCAGTTGGCGGCACAGCACCGCGTGTTCGTGCACCACGCTCACCGCTTTCGTGCTCATTGCACCAGCGCTGCCGTGGTGTGCCACAGGCGGCGCTCGGGCAGCAGGTCGTCGGTGTCCAGCGCCGGTCGATCGGCCGGTCCATCACCGGCTTTCAACAGCACGTCCCAGTGCCGATGCATGTTGTGCACCACCTTGCGAAAGCTCGGCGAGAGCGCGGGGTGCTGGCCCAGAAAAAACAGGTTGGAGCGGATCTTGCGCCCCATGAGGTCGCGCTGGTTGGCGCAGGCGCTCTGGGCATGGCCCGTCATCAGCGCCAGCGTGCCGGCGAGCATGGCCTCGGCGCAGGGCATCACGTGTTCTTCGTCTTCAAACGGTTCGGTGGCTTGGTTCACAGCGGTCTCCAGACAAGGGTGTGGATGTCGCGCCTGGGCGCGAGCGGTGCTGGCTGCTGGTCAGAACTTGCGGGTGGTGAAGGACCGACGTTGGCTTGCAAGCCCATATTAAATGAGAATTAATCGCATTTGAAGAGGGCTTGCCGGAGTTTTGCAAGCGGGTGTTTCGCCGCTTCAACAGCATCGGTGCAAAGAAAAAGGGCCTTGATCGCTCAAGGCCCTTGAATTCGTTGGCGGAGACGGTGAGATTCGAACTCACGGACCCTTGCGAGTCGGCCGTTTTCAAGACTGCTGGTTTAAACCGCTCACCCACGTCTCCGGATGCGGTTGCAACGCATGGATTTTAGCCTGCGGTGGCCACCGCGGCCTCGGGCTGGGTCAGCATGCCGCGCGTCTCGATGAAGCGCACCACGTCTTCCACACCGGCCAGCGTCTTGAGGTTGGTCATGACCCAGGGGCGGCGCGCACTGTCGGGGCGCATGCGGGCGGTGTCTGCTCTCATCACGTCCAGATCGGCACCCACGTGCGGCGCCAGGTCGGTCTTGTTGATGACGAAGAGATCGCTCTTGGTGATGCCGGGGCCGCCCTTGCGCGGGATCTTTTCGCCAGCGGCCACGTCGATCACGTAGATCGTGAGGTCGCTGAGCTCGGGGCTGAAGGTGGCGGCGAGGTTGTCGCCACCGCTTTCGATGAACACCACGTCGGCGTTGGGAAACTCACCGAGCATGCGGTCGATGGCTTCGAGGTTGATGGACGCGTCTTCCCGAATGGCGGTGTGCGGGCAGCCACCGGTCTCCACGCCCATGATGCGTTCGGCTGGCAACGCGCCGCTCACGGTGAGGATGCGCTGGTCTTCCTTGGTGTAGATGTCGTTGGTGATGGCGATCAGGTCGTAGCGCTCGCGCATGGCCTTGCACAGCATTTCCAGCAGCGTGGTCTTGCCCGAGCCGACCGGGCCGCCGATGCCCACGCGCAGCGGAGGCAGGTGTTTGGTACGACGGGGAATGTGGTGCAGGGGCGTCATGAGCGGAACAGGCGTGAGTACTGGGTTTCGTGGCGGGCGGAGTGGATGGCGAGCAGGGGCGTGAAGGCTTGCCGGTCGTGGTCGTGCAGGGTGATGGCGTGGTCCACCGCCGCGGGTATGTGCTGTGCCAGCCGCGCGAGCATGCGCTGGCCAGCGCTCTGACCCAGCGGCACCGACTTGATGGCCGCCTGCACCATGTTTTCGCACCAGCCGAAGGCGTAGCCGACCAGGCTGTCGTGCACGCTGGCGCCGGTGCTGGCGGCCGCGCAGGCGCAGACCACGGGGTAGGTGGGTGGGTCCAGGCGGGCACTGTGCAGTTGTTCGAACACACCGGTACCGAGCTCGCCGAGCTGGCGCGCCCACTCTTGCAGCGAGCGCCCCATCTGCTCGCTTTGCAGGCGGAATTCGAGCGTCTCGCGGGTCTGCAACACCCAGTCGTTCAGCGCGTTGATGCGCACCAGATCGTTCGCGCGCCAGGCGGGAATGGACTGTGCCACCACCGCCAGGTCGCTGCGCGAGAGACCTAGGTGCAGCTGGTCGGTGAGCCAGGCGGCTGCGCTGGCTTCATCCACCACGAGGCCGGCGTCCACCGCCGCTTCCAGCCCTTCGGAATATGAGAACCCCCCCACCGGCAAGGCGGGCGAGGCGAGCCAGAGAATCTGCAGCAGGCTGGCGGCCGAGCGGGGCGGCGCCTCAGTCCCGTCAGCCGTGGTCATGGTTGTGGTTGTGGTTGTGGTTGTGGTGTTGGTGGCCGGGGTGGTGGCCGTGCCCATGGCTTTCCCTGGCGCCATGCACCGGGATGTCGCCACCGCCCGCGCCATGGCCACTGTGGTCACCGTAAGCGCCGGCCTCGGGCTCGAAAGGTTCGCGCACCTCCACCACCGTGAGGTGCATGGCGCGCAGCATCTCGGCCAGCACGTGATCGGGTTCGATCTTCAGGTGGTCGGGCTTGAGCTCGATGGGCACATGCCGGTTGCCCAGGTGGTAGGCCGCGCGCATGAGGTCAAAGGCCTGCTCGTGGGCCGGGTGGTCGGGGCAGGCGGTGATGCGCAGCACCGGCTGGGGCGCGGCCACCACCCGCAAGAGCGAGCCGTCTTGCGTGAGCAGCACGTCGCCACCGCGCACCACCGCGCCGCGCGGCAGGAACACGCCCACGTGGCGCTCGTCGGAGGCCACCGCGTCGAAGCGGCTTTTCTGGCGGATGTCCCAGTCCAGCACCAACTGCGCGGCGCGTTGCACCAGCGGCTTGGCGAGCCCTTGGCCCTGGGGAATGAGTTTGGAGACTTGCAACATGAAAGGCCGATTCAGAACAAGAAGTAACGCTGCGCCATGGGCAGGCGGGTGGCGGGCTCGCAGGTGAGCAACACGCCGTCGGCGCGCACCGCGTAGGTTTGTGGATCGATTTCCATCTTGGGCAGCAGGCTGTTGTGCACCATGTGGGTCTTGGTC
This sequence comes from Hydrogenophaga sp., assembly GCA_021154985.1. Classification (GTDB taxonomy): domain Bacteria; phylum Pseudomonadota; class Gammaproteobacteria; order Burkholderiales; family Burkholderiaceae_C; genus Hydrogenophaga. Next base: position 18,836 of record JAJNQE010000123.1, on the reverse strand, counting down.
ACGCCTCGGATGCCGCGCACCGCGTCCAGCGTCTTGCGCAGGCCGTAGCGCTCGCCCACACCGGCGCTCAGCGCGGCCTGCGACACAAAGGTGAGGCTGCTCCTGGCCATGGCGCCACCGAAGCTGGCGAACATGGGCCGGTAGTGCACCGGCTGAGGCGTGGGAATCGAGGCATTCGGGTCGCCCATGGCGGCCAGCGCGATGCTGCCGCCTTTCAGGATGAGCGCGGGCTTCACGCCAAAAAACGCGGGCTTCCACACCACGAGGTCGGCCCATTTGCCGACCTCGAGCGAACCGACGATGTGCGAGATGCCGTGGGCGATGGCCGGGTTGATCGTGTACTTGGCGATGTAGCGCTTGACGCGGAAGTTGTCGTTGCGCGAACTGTCTTCGGGCAGTGTGCCGCGTTGGCTTTTCATCTTGTCGGCCGCCTGCCAGGTGCGGATGATGACCTCGCCCACGCGGCCCATGGCCTGGCTGTCGCTGCTCATCATGCTGATGGCGCCCATGTCGTGCAGGATGTCCTCGGCCGCAATGGTCTCGCGGCGGATGCGGCTCTCGGCGAAGGCCAGGTCTTCGGGAATGCCGGCGTCCAGGTGGTGGCACACCATGAGCATGTCCACGTGTTCGTCCAGCGTGTTGACCGTGTAGGGCATGGTCGGGTTGGTGGAGCTGGGCAGAAAGTTGGCCTCGCCCACCACGCGCAGGATGTCGGGCGCATGCCCACCGCCCGCGCCTTCGGTGTGAAAGGCGCAGAGGCTTCGGCCCTTGGTGGCCGCGATGGTGTCTTCCACAAAGCCCGACTCGTTGAGCGTGTCGGAGTGGATCGCCACCTGCGTGTCGGTGGCCTCGGCCACATCGAGGCAGTTGCTGATGGCGCTCGGCGTGGTGCCCCAGTCTTCGTGCAGCTTAAGGCCGATCACACCGGCGTTGATCTGCTCAAGCAGCGGGGCTGGCTGGCTGGCGTTGCCCTTGCCCAGAAAGCCCAGGTTCATGGGCAGGCCATCGGCGGCCTGCAGCATGCGTTCGATGTGCCAGGGGCCGGGTGTGCAGGTGGTGGCAAAGGTGCCGGTGGCCGGGCCCGTGCCGCCGCCGAGCATGGTGGTGATGCCGGAGGTGAGCGCTTCGTCCACCTGCTGCGGGCAGATGAAGTGGATGTGGCTGTCGATGCCGCCGGCGGTGACGATGTTGCCTTCGCAACTGATCACCTCGGTGCTCGGGCCGATGATGATGTCCACACCGGGTTGTGTGTCGGGGTTGCCGGCCTTGCCGATGGCCACGATGCGCCCGTCTTTCAGGCCGATGTCGGCCTTGACGATGCCCCAGTGGTCGACGATGACCGCGTTGGTCATCACCGTGTCCACAGCGCCCTCGGCGCGCGTGCGCTGGCTTTGCGCCATGCCGTCGCGGATGGTCTTGCCGCCGCCGAACTTGACTTCTTCGCCGTAGCCGCCCGCGGCCAGGGTGAAGTCTTTCTCGATCTCGATCATGAGACCGGTGTCGGCCAGGCGCAGGCGGTCGCCCACGGTGGGGCCGAACATGTTGGCGTAGGCGCTTCTTGAAATCGTGGCCATGCTCAGAGCTTCCCTTGTGTCAAACCACGGAAACCGAAGACGATGCGCTCGCCCGCGTAGTCCACCAGCTCCACCGTGCGTTGCTGCCCGGGCTCGAAGCGCACGGCGGTTCCGCTGGCAATGTTCAGCCGCATGCCGCGCGCAGCGGTGCGGTCGAAGTCGAGCGCGCCGTTCACTTCGGCAAAGTGGTAGTGCGAGCCGACCTGGATCGGACGATCAGCGCCGTTCTTCACCACCAGGGTGAGCGTGCGCCGGCCGGGGTTGAGGGCGTGAACGCCGTCGTCGGTGAAGAGTTCGCCGGGGATCATGGCTTCAACCCGCCAGCAGGGACCAGCCCATGTTCAGACCCATCAGCGCCACCACGCCACCGGCCACGCGCGGCAGCCAGTGGTTGGCGCGTTTGAGGCCCAGCCCCATGGCGATGCCCGCCGCGTGCAGCAGGGCGGTGCCCAGCACCATGCCGGCCAGGGCCGCACCAGCAGCCAGCTCCTGTCCGTGGGCCGCGCCGTGGAACAGCGCGAACGCGCCCACCAGCACCGCACCCGCGGCGTCGGGCAGCTTCACCTGAGCGGCCAGCAGCAGGCCGACCACCAGCATGGAGGCCGCGATCATGGGTTCGATGGCGGGGAAGCCGACGCCGGCTTGTGCGAGCAGCGCGCCGGCCAGCAGCAAGGCGGCGAACGACACCGGGGCCAGCCAGAGGCGGCGTGTGGTCATCGCACTCCACACGCCGACGGCCAACATGGCGGCCAGGTGGTCCAGGCCGGTGATGGGGTGCAGGAAGCCGGTGAGCAGACCGCCGTGGTCGTGTGCGTCGCCCACGTGAGCCGATGCAGAAAACGACAGGGCTGCGAGTGCGAAGGCGAACAGGCTGCGTTTGATGAGAGCAGAAGAGGTCATAAGGGTCTCCGGGAGATGCGGTGTGTCAGGGTATCGGCTGGTGCACGGTCACCAGCTTGGTGCCGTCGGGGAAGGTCGCTTCCACCTGGATGTCCGGGATCATCTCGGCGATGCCGTCCATCACGTCGGCGCGTGTGAGCACGTTGCGCCCCTCGCTCATCAACTCCGCCACGGTCTTGCCGTCGCGCGCGCCTTCCATCACCGCAGCGCTGATCAGCGCCACGGCCTCGGGATAGTTGAGCTTCAGGCCGCGCGCCCGGCGCCGTTCGGCGAGCAAGGCGGCGGTGAAGATCAGCAGCTTGTCTTTCTCTCGGGGCGTCAGTTCCATGGTGCGTGTGTCTCAGTGGTGCTTGAGCGGACTGGTCAGCAATTCCCGTGCCCCGAGGACGATCGCCGCCGACGTGGCACGAAAGCTGCAGAAATGCAGCGTGACGACCATACCCATTGTTCCCATCCGCACCGCTCCCGCGCCCGCCGCAGGGCAGGAGCCCGGGCAGGACGCACCCCAGCGCATCACCCGCGTGCGCCGCGACTACAACAACTGGGTCGGCAGCGAGACGATGGAAGACTACGCGCTGCGCTACACGCCGCAGCGCTTTCGCAAGTGGAGCGAATGGCGCGTGGCCAACACCGCGTTCGGCGCCGCGTCGTTCCTCATTCTGGAAGCCGTGGGCGCCACGCTGCTGGTGCAATACGGGTTTGTGAACGCCGCGCTGGCGATTTTGTGCACCGGTCTCATCATCTTCCTGGCCGGCCTGCCCATCAGCGTGTACGCCGCGCGCTACGGAGTCGACATGGACCTGCTCACGCGCGGCGCGGGCTTTGGCTACATCGGCTCCACCATCACCTCGCTGATCTACGCCACCTTCACCTTCATCTTTTTTGCGCTGGAGGCCGCGGTCATGGCCTATGCGCTGGAGCTCGCGCTCGACATCCCGCCCGCCTGGGGCTACCTCATCTGCGCGGTGGTGGTCATTCCGCTGGTCACGCACGGGGTGTCGGTGATCAGCCGCTTCCAGGTCTGGACCCAGCCGCTGTGGCTGGTGATGATGGTGGTGCCTTTTGGGGCAGTGCTGGTCATGGCGCCCGAAACTTTCACCAACGTGGTGCGTTATGGGGGCGAGTCTGGTGCGGGCACGCTGTTTGATTGGCACTTGTTTGGTGCGGCGCTGACGGTGGGCATCGCGCTCATCACGCAGATGGGCGAGCAGGCCGACTACTTGCGCTTCATGCCCGCCAAGGAGCCGGGCAAAGGGCTGCGCTGGTGGGCGGGCGTGCTGGCCGGCGGGCCGGGCTGGGTGGTGCTGGGCGTGGTGAAGATGCTGGGCGGCGCGGTGCTGGCGTATCTGGCCATCAGCCACATGGTGCCGCCCGAGCGCGCGGTGGACCCCAACCAGATGTACCTGGCGGCCTACGAATTTGTCTTCCCCGACTACGGCTGGGCGGTGGCCGCCACGGCCTTGTTTGTGGTGGTCTCGCAGCTCAAGATCAACGTGACCAACGCCTACGCCGGCTCGCTGGCCTGGAGCAATTTTTTCTCGCGCATCACCCACAGCCACCCCGGGCGCGTGGTGTGGGTGGTGTTCAACACCTTCATCGCCTTCATGCTGATGGAGATGAACGTGTTCCAGGCGCTGGGCCAGGTGCTCGGTGTGTATTCCAACATCGCCATCGCCTGGATCATGGCGGTGGTGGCCGACCTGGTGATCAACAAGCCGCTGGGCTGGAGCCCCAAGGGCATCGAGTTCAAGCGGGCCTACCTGTACGACATCAACCCGGTGGGCGTGGGGGCGATGGTGCTGGCGTCGGTGCTGTCGATCACGGCGCACATGGGACTGATGGGACCAACCGCCGAGGCGTTTTCGGCGGTGATTGCGATGGTGACGGCGCTGGTGACAGCACCGCTGATTGCCTGGGCCACAAAGGGGCGCTACTACATCGCCCGGCAAGGCGAAGAACTTGGTGGTCGTGGCGCCGGCCCTCACCCCAACCCTCTCCCAGAGGGAGAGGGAGTGAATGCACGGTACACGTTGCAGCGCTGTGTGATCTGTGAAAGGGAGTACGAAGCGCCCGACATGGCCCACTGCCCGGCCTACCAGGGCCACATCTGTTCGCTCTGCTGCACGCTCGACGCGCGCTGCGGCGACCTGTGCAAACCCCACGCCAAACTCTCCGAGCAGTGGATGGGCGCGCTGCGGCGTGTGCTGCCGCGCTCCATCTGGCCTTACCTTGAAGCCGGCCTGGCCCACTATCTGCTGCTCATGCTGGTGATGGCGCCGGTGCTCGCTGCGGTGCTCGGGCTCCTGTACCGGCAGGAGGTGCAGGCCCTTGCCCTGCGCATGGGGCTCTCCGCCAACGCCGGCCTGCTCGACGCCGCGCTGCGCTCGGGTTTTCTGCGTGTTTATGCCGTGCTGTTGCTCATCACCGCCACGGTGGCCTGGTGGCTCGTGCTGGCGCACAAGAGCCGCGAGGTGGCGCAGGAAGAGTCGAACCGGCAGACGCGTCTGCTCATGCAGGAGATCGAGTCGCACCGCCTCACCGACGAAGCCCTGCAGCAGGCGCGCCTGGCGGCTGAGCACGCCAACCAGGCCAAGACCCGCTACATCAGCACCATCAGCCACGAGCTGAGAACGCCGCTCAACAGCATCCTGGGCTACGCGCAGCTGCTGCAGGAAGACACCGGCATGGCGCCGCACCGCGCGCAGGCTATCCGCGTGATCAACCGGGGCGGCGAGCACCTGCTGTCGTTGATCGAAGGCACGCTGGACATCGCGCGCATCGAGTCCGGCAAGCTCGCGCTCGATGTGCGGCCCATGGCCTTTGCCGGCGCCATGCAGGAGGTGGCCGGCATGTTCGAGCTGCAGGCCAGCGCCAAGGGTCTGCGCTTCGTGTTCGAGACCGGCAGCCGCCTGCCCGACACCGTGCGCGCCGACGAGAAACGCCTGCGCCAGATCCTCATCAACCTGCTGGGCAACGCGGTGAAGTTCACCCAGACCGGCCAGGTGCGGCTGCGCGTCACGCATGCGCGCGAGATGGCGCAGTTCGAGGTGCACGACACCGGCCCCGGCATGCGAGCGCAAGACCTGGAGCGTGTGTTTGAACCTTTCGCACGCGGGCAGAACGAAACGGCGCCCGGCCCCTCCACCGGCACCGGCCTGGGCCTGACCATTGCCAATATGCTCACCGACCTCATGGGTGGCGAGATGACCGTGCGCAGCACACCCGGCGAAGGCTCGGTGTTCACCGTGCGCCTGTTTTTGCCCGAGGTGCACGGCGCGGTGCTGCCGCGCCCACTGGCCCTGCCCGGCCACATCGGCTACGAAGGCGCGCGCAAACGCGTGCTGGTGGTGGACAACGAAGAGGCCGACCGCGAACTCATCCAGCGCTGGCTGGCGCCGCTGGGCTTCGAGGTGATGCTCGCCACCAGCGGGCTCGATGCGCTGGCCCTGCTCGAAGGGTTGCACCCCGGCGACGCGGGCGCGCCCGACGCCGTGTTCATGGACCTCGCCATGCCCGGCATCGACGGCTGGGAAACCATGCGCCGGCTGCGCGCCAGCGGCTGGGGCGCGGTGCCGCTGGCCATCGTGTCGGCCAACGCGTTCGACAAGGGCCTCGACAACGATCTTGGTCACCGGCCACAAGACTTCTTTGTGAAACCGGTGCGCCGCGACGATTTGCTCGGCTGGCTCGGCCAGCGGCTGCAATTGGTGTGGATCGAATGGCCGGCGACCGAGCCAGCCACCGTTGCGGCACCTGCCGCCGCAGCCCGGCCGACGCACGCAGTCACCAGCGGTCGCGACTTCGAACCCCTGCTCGAACTCGTGCGCCTGGGCTACTACAAGGGCATCGTGCAGTGGCTCGACGAGTGGGTGCAGGACCACCCCGAGCAAGCGGCATTTGCCCAGCAACTGCGCACGCTCGCGCGCGAATTCCGCTTTGATGCCATCGAACAGCAGCTGCTGCAGCGCCATGTCTGAATTCATGCGGCAACAGGGCGACCAGCTCATCGTGTTGATCGTGGACGACGTGCCCGACAACGTGGCGCCGCTGCACGATGCGCTGGACGACGCTGGGTATACCGTGCTCGTGGCGCTCGACGGCGAAAGCGCCATCCGCCGCGCCACGCAGGCCCTGCCCGACGTGGTGCTGCTCGACGCGGTGATGCCCGGCATCGACGGCTTCGAGGTGGCGCGCCGCCTGAAAGCGCAGCCCGCCACCGCGCACATTCCCATCATCTTCATGACCGGCCTCACCGAGACCGAACACCTGGTGGCCGCGCTCGACGCCGGCGGTGCCGACTACGTGACCAAACCCATCAAGCCGCGCGAGGTGATGGCGCGCATGGGTGTGCACTTGCGCACCGCGCGCCATGTGCGCCAGGGCGCCGTGGAGCGCAGCCAGGCGCGCAACGCACTCGATGCGTTCGGCTACGCCACCATCACCGTGCGCGAGAGCGACGGCCGCCTGATGTGGCAAACGCCGCTGGCGCGTGACCTGCTGCGCAACTACTGCGGCACCGAATCGCCCACCACCCCACCGGCGGTCCTGCAGTGGTTGCGGCGCCACCTGGTGGACTTGGTCGGGGCCAGCGAACAGCGCGAGCCGCCCCGCCTGACGCTGGAAAACGGCCCGCGCCGGCTCACCTTCAGGCTGCACCAGCGCGTGGGCGACGAAGACGGCGAGGTGGATGCCGGCGGCGATTGGCTCATCGTGATGCAGGAAACCTCGGACGCCAGCGTGCTCTCCAGCGTGGCCGGCGCCTTCGGCCTCACTGCGCGCGAGGCCGAGGTCTTGTACTGGGTGGTCAAGGGCAAGATCAACCGCGACATCGGCGACATCATCGGCGCCAGCCCCGCCACGGTGAAGAAACACCTGGAACGCATCTACGCCAAGCTCGGCGTGGAGACGCGCACCGCGGCTGCGGCGATGGCGATCAACCGGGTGCCGCTGCTGCAGCCGCAGCATGGGGGGTGAGGGTGGAGATGACGGCCGGGATGGTTGGAACTGGCCTTGGTTGAGAGGGCTGTTCCAGGCAGGGAGCAGTCGACCATCGACAGGTATAGCGGTCGCTCAACGCAACGGTGATTGGCTGACTGCAAGTAGGCAAACGTCCGCCAATACCCCGCCCGCGTCAATTGCCAACTTGCAACGACTCCCTAGCCCACAACCGTTCGCACGTGGCCCATTACACGGGTTGCCAAGGAAAACAGGTCTTTGCCTGATATCTGATATTGCTCTGACAGGGCGAATATGGTTTGAGCTTGCGCTTCTCGACCTGAACCTGGATCGGGGTAGCGACCCGCCCAAACGAGGTAGTACGTCAACAGTTGCAATGTCGCCTTGTCTTTTTCATTCAGTTCAGGAACGAACTCGGCGAGCCGCACCAAGTCGTGGTGTTTGTGCGCACGCTCTTCAGCAGCATAGGTGTCAATGCCTTTGCGCAAGATCGTCATCCCCTTGAGGCAAATTTCGAGGCTATATCCCACAAGCATCAGTCCCACTGCAAAGTACTGGCTGTGGCAAACGCCCTTCGTGAATACCGGTAGATGTGCCAAGTTCGGCTCACCTCGAATGACATTCGCTGCTGCCTCTGAAAGCGCATGCGCGTGTGTCAGCCAGAGGACGGGGGATTTCAGGTCTTGGCTCGTGGGAGGCTTCTCCGGATCTACGTTGACTCCCGCAAAGTTCTGAGCGATAGCCCATCGAGTCCAAGCCAGACCAGCGTACCCGAATGGATCTGCCTCGAATGCAGATCGATCAGGTGCAAGAAATTCAGCAGGTGATCGCATGAGACCTTGGATCAAACAGCTTCGAAGATATGGCCTGAAGTCTCGCGGTGATTTCAGTGCAGAGTGGCGACTTTGATGCTGTAGTGCGACCGATGCATACCGGCCGACTTGAGCCATTCGTAGTCAGTGAGCGGGGCAGCAGCAGGAACTCACGAGGAGGAGCGATCATGGAGCTTCACTGTGGGCCAGTAGGGCTTTTTTGAGTCAGCCCGTTCTAACGAATGCCACGATGGCATCTACCTCTCCAACCGTTGTATTGAACCATTCAACTCCGGGAATCTTCTCGCGCCACTTACCGCGCGCCTTCAACACGTTGTGCACTGCTTTCTCGGTCGCACCCACACGATTCGCTTGCCACCGGCCCAAGACAACCGGATTGTCGAAAGTCGCCGCGCCTTTGCACTGAGCATTGACCCGCTCCTCAACTGTCCCGGTGGTCATCCCAATCTTGATTGGAAACGGTCCATCTTCCCGAACCAAGACGGGAAATGAGAAGGCATAGATCCAACCGTCGAACTCGATCGCCTCAACATCCCCGTCAGCAATCGCCGCATCCTCGATTTGTGCATCAGTGATGTCTTCCTCTGCAGCAGCAATCTCATCCTCAGTGTGCGCACGGTAGATTCCAGGCCGCACTCTGACGAACAACTCTTTGTCTTTGGAGATGAACGAAACAAAGAACTTGACGATTGAATGAAGCGGTTCCGTATGATCTGAGTTTGCCTTTTTAATGCGAACCTGCTGCTGCTCCGGAGTAAGGTACTTATCCAAGAGGGCCTGCACCAGGTCGACCATCCTGAACTCAGCTCCGGACTTGACTTCCGGCATAGCTTCAATCTCGGGAAGTACCGTATAGCGGCCAAACTGATAGCAGAAAGAACGGCTTGCTTCAAAGGATGTCTGCATGAGATGTGGCCCGATAAACGCATTGAGTCTACAGAACACGAAGCTGGTGGCCGCTTGCAATCTTGCTGTCGCACCATGCAATGCGATCGCCTATGGTCAAGGGGACGTACGGATCATAGGAAGATAGAGCCGATTTACCCAGCAGGTGCTTCCGACCTTGGGAAGGACTGAACGAAGACCTCCAGTCTCAACCCAACCTTCGGCCCCCACTCCACAACCTACTCCGTGATGTTGTTCGCCTTGATGAACGCCGACCAGGTGGTCATCTGCTTTTCCACAAAAGGCTTGAACACCTCGGGCCCGCCGCCGGCGAGCTCGATGCCCTGCGCTTCGAGCTTTTTGGCCACGTCGGGGTTTTTCAGCGCGGCGGCCACGGCGGCGTGGATGCGGCTGGTGATGGCCGGGGGCATCTTGGCCGGGCCGATCACGCCCCACCAGGCGGGTGCGTCAAAACCGGGGAAGCCGCTTTCGGCGATGGTGGGCACGTTGGGCATGTCCTTGGAGCGTTTGCTCGTGCTCACGGCCAGCGGTGTCACGTTGCCTGAATCGGCGTGGGGCTTGATGAGGAACAGCGAGCCCACGGCCAGCGGCACATGGCCGGCAATCGCGTCGTTCATCAACGGGCCGCCGCCTTTGTAGGGCACGTGGGTCCAGTCGAAGCCGGCGTTCTTGGCCATTTGTGCAATGGCCAGGTGGCCCAGGCTGCCGGTGCCGATGGTGCCGTAGCTGGTGGATTTTTTGGCCTTGGCCTCGTTCACAAGTTGCGCAAAGCTGGTGATGGGCGAGCCCTTGGTGGACGCCAGCACCATGGGCGCGGTGCCGATGAGCGTGATGTGTTCCAGGTCTTTCAGCGTGTCAAACGCCATGCTGGGTTTGAGCGCCGGGTTCACCGCGTGGGTGTCGAACACCACGCCGATGGTGTAGCCGTCGGGCGCGGCCTTGGCCACTGCGGCCGTGCCGATCACGCCCGAGGCGCCGCCGATGTTCTCCACGATCACCGACTGGTTGAGCTGCACGCGCAGCGCCTCGGCCAGGATGCGCGAGACCTGGTCGACCGAGCCACCGGGCGGAAACACCGCAATGACGCGCACGGGCTTGGCGGCCGGCCATTCCTGCGCAAAGGCCACCGAGGCCGAGGTCATCACCACCGTGGACAGCAACGTGCCCACCACCAGTTTTTTCAGCATGCTCTTGTCTCCATCGGGTTGTTGTGGGCCGATGGTAAGCATGCACACGCGCGGGTCATCAGATCGATAACCCTAGTCGGTCTTTGGTGTTCAGGCGCTCACGATGAGCCGGGCGCGCAGCTCGCGGATGCGCTGGTCGATGTAATACCCGCCGTACTCGGTGTAGCGCAGAAACGGAAAACCGCAGGCTTTGCAGGCCCACACTTCGCAGCGGTTGTAGGGGTGGTGGGCCAGCGAAATGGGTGCGTCAGCCGACCATGCATCCACCCCGGTGGGGCGGTGTTCTTCCAGCGTGGGTTCGTCGTCGCCGGGCAGCCAGAGCGCGCCCAGGGCTTGCAGCGCGGCGCCGTCTTGCGACGCAGGAAACGACTCCCAGCCCGGGCTGGCGTAGGGCCGGCAGGTGGGGCAGGGGGTGGCTCCGGCGTGGGCTTGCGCGAGCGCGGCCACGGCGGCGGGGCTCAGGCGTTGGGGATCGGGTGGGGTTGGCATGCCAACGATGCTACTGGAAGCCCGCGCCGTGCTGCTCTGGCAAAGCCGGGGCCCGGGATTCGATGCCGTACGATGGCGCCATGACCACCTTCGCCGACTCCCTGAAGAGAGAAATCGCCCGCGTGGCGCGCAAGGAATTGCGCGACGAGATCGGTGCTTTGCGCAAGACCACGCTGGCGCAGCGCTCCGACATCGCGGCCCTGAAAAAACAGATCAAGGCGTTGCAAAGCCAGGTGAACCGGCTGGGCAAGGCGAGGGCCGAGCCTGTGCGACAAGCCTCCGCCGTCACCGCTGCCAGCGTGGCGCCACCCCGGGGCAAGCCCGGGCGCAAGGTGGTGTTCACCGCAGAGCGCCTGAAAACCCAGCGCGCCCGCCTGGGCCTCACACAGGAGCAGATGGCCCAGTTGCTGGGCGTGTCGTCGCTTTCGATCTGGAAATGGGAAACGGGCGGTGCCGTGCCCCGGGCCTCGCGGGTGCCGCAGATCCTGCAGCGCCTGGCGCTCGGCAAGCGCGAGGCGCTGGCGCTGCTGACCGCCCAGGGCGCTTGACCGCCCGGCCTCAGGTCTTGCGGGTCAGGGTGTCCAGCGGCACGTAGAACTCACCGCCGGCGGCCTTGAACTCGGCCGACTTGGCTGCCATGCCTTCTGCCAGGGCATCGGCCTCGCTCAATCCCTTTTTCTCTGCGTAGTCGCGCACGTCCTGCGTGATCTTCATCGAGCAGAACTTCGGCCCGCACATGCTGCAGAAGTGCGCCTCCTTGCTGCTGTCCTTGGGCAGGGTTTCGTCGTGGAATTCGCGCGCGGTGTCCGGGTCCAGGCCAAGGTTGAACTGGTCGTGCCAGCGAAACTCGAAACGCGCCTTGCTCATGGCGTCGTCGCGCGCTCGCGCACCCGGGTGGCCCTTGGCGATGTCGGCCGCGTGGGCCGCAATCTTGTAGGCGATCAGGCCCTGCTTCACGTCGTCCCGGTCGGGTAGGCCCAGGTGTTCCTTGGGCGTGACGTAGCACAGCATGGCCGTGCCCATCCAGCCGATCATGGCCGCACCGATGGCGCTGGCGATGTGGTCGTAGCCTGGAGCGATGTCGATGGTGAGCGGGCCGAGTGTGTAGAACGGTGCCTCGTGGCAGTGCTTCAACTGCTCATCCATGTTGGCCTGGATCAGGTGCATTGGCACGTGGCCCGGCCCTTCGATCATGGTCTGCACGTCGTGCTTCCAGGCGGTCTGTGTGAGTTCGCCCAGCGTCTTGAGCTCGGCGAATTGCGCCTCGTCGTTGGCGTCGGCCGCGCTGCCGGGGCGCAGGCCGTCGCCGAGCGAGAAGCTCACGTCGTAGGCCTTCATGATCTCGCAGATCTCGTCAAAGTGCGTGTAGAGAAAACTCTCGCGGTGGTGCGTGATGCACCACTTGGCCATGATGGAGCCGCCGCGCGAAACGATGCCGGTGCGCCGGTTGGCGGTGAGGTGGATGTAGGCCAGGCGCACGCCGGCGTGGATGGTGAAGTAGTCCACGCCCTGTTCGGCCTGCTCGATCAGCGTGTCGCGGTAGATCGCCCAGGTCAGGTCTTCGGCCACGCCGCCCACCTTCTCCAGCGCCTGGTAGATCGGCACCGTGCCGATGGGCACCGGCGAGTTGCGCACGATCCAGTCGCGCGTGGTGTGGATGTTGCGGCCGGTGGAGAGGTCCATCACGTTGTCCGCGCCCCAGCGGATGGCCCACACCAGCTTGTCCACTTCTTCCTCGATGCTGGAGGTCACCGCCGAGTTGCCGATGTTGGCGTTGACCTTGACCAGGAAGTTGCGCCCGATGGCCATGGGCTCGACCTCGGGGTGGTTGATGTTGGCCGGGATGATGGCGCGCCCGCGCGCCACCTCGTCGCGTACGAATTCGGGCGTGATCAGGTCCGGGATGCGCGCGCCCATGGGGTTGCCGCGCAGGCGTGTTTCGCGCCCGGCATCGGCGAGGTACTCGGCCATCCACTCGCGTTTGCCGTTCTCGCGCACAGCCACAAATTCCATCTCGGGCGTGACGATGCCGCGCCGCGCGTAGTGCATCTGCGTCACGTTCATGCCGCTGCGCGCGCGGCGCGGTGTGCGTTGCAGGCCGGCGGCCTGTGCGCGCAACGCCTCGATGCGCTCGATGGTGGTGTCGTTCTGGCGCGCCTCGTTTTTCACGCCATCGTCCAGCGCCTGGCGGGCGCGGCCGGTGTAGGTTTCGGTGTCGCCGCGCGAGTCAATCCACGCGCCGCGCACATCGGGCAGACCGCGCGTCACGTCGATAGCGGCTGAGGGCTCCGAGTCCGGGCCCGATGTGTCGTACACCACGACGCGTTCGCCGTTGGTGAGCGCAATCTCGCGCATGGGCACGCGCACGCCGGGGTTCTGGCCGGGCACGTACAGCTTGCGCGAAGCGGGGAAGGGCTCGCGGCTGAGGGCCAGCGTCGAGACGGGGAGTTGGTCGGGTGCATTCATGGTGGCGGTCTCCGGTTCCGGTGTATGGGCAGTGAATGCTCCGGAGGACCGCCCCAGGGATCGCGATGGAGGATGAGCCACGGCCGCCGAGTCAACGGAGGTAGGGTCTCACCCACATGCCGCGTGGGGCATGCGCTCTTCTTTCGCCGGTACTAGCCGGATCAAGTTCACGGGTTCGGCTGTGAAGCCGTCTCAGCGCCCGGCCTTTTCAGGCCGGTGCACCCCGGAGCAATGGCAAGTGTAGGCGACCGCGGTGGCGCGGATCTTCAGGCGGAAACCCGACCTTCAGAAAACCGCTGCAGAAACTGCCGCCCCCGCTCAGTGCTCGGCGCTTCAAAGAACGCCTCGGGCGTGCCGGTCTCCACCACCACGCCGTGGTCCATGAACACCACGCGGTGGGCGGCTTCCCGGGCAAAGGCCATTTCGTGCGTGACGACCAGCATGGTCATGCCTTCGGTGGAGAGGTCGCGCATGACGGCCAGCACCTCACCCACCAGCTCGGGATCGAGCGCGCTGGTGGGCTCGTCGAACAGCATCAGTGCAGGCTTCATGGCCAGCGCGCGCGCAATGCCCACGCGCTGCTTCTGCCCGCCCGATAGGCGCGCCGGGAACACGTCGCGTTTGTCGAACAGGCCCACGCGCCTGAGCAAGGCTTCGGCCTCGGCGCGCACCTCGTCTTTGGGACGGCGCTGCACATGCACGGGCGCTTCCATCACGTTCTGCAACACGGTGAGGTGGGGCCACAGCGCGAACTGCTGGACCACCATGCCGATGCGGGTGCGCACCAAGGCGAGCTGCTGGTCGTTCATCACCACGCCGCCGCTGGTGACGCCGATGGGCTGGCTGTCGATGAGGATGCGGCCGCTGTCGGGGCGCTCCAGCCAGTTGATGCAGCGCAGCCGCGTGGACTTGCCCGAGCCCGATGGGCCGAGCAGGCACACGGTTTCGCCGCGTGCGACGGTGAACGAGATATCGTCGAGCACGCGCAGGCTGCCAAAGCTCTTGCTGAGCGACTGCACGCTGAGTAGCGGAATGAGTTGGGGCATGTTGAGGGCGGGTGTTGGATCAGCGCCGCGCGTCGGCCAGGCGGCCCACGGCGGCCACGCCGGCTTCCACCACCAGGCACAGCGCCCAGTAGAGCATCACTGCGGTGAGGAAGGCGGCGAACGGGATGAAGTGGCGCGACTGGATGGAGTTCACCGCGTGGGTGAGTTCGGGCAAGGTGATGATGGTGAGGAAGGCGCTGTCCTTGATGATCTGGATCAGCTGGTTGCCCAGCACCGGCGCGCTGGACAGCGCCAGCGGCGGCAGCACGATGCGCCTGAACAGACCCAGACCGCTGTAGCCAAACGCCACGCCCGCTTCAATGGGCGCACGCGGTTGTGCTGCCCAGGCGGCGCGCAAGATTTCAGCCATGTAGGCCGCGTGGTACGCGGTCAGCGCAAACAGGCCGGCGCTCCAGGCGTCGAACTGCAGACCCAGCGAAGGCAGGCCGTAGTAGACGATGTAGGCGAACAGCAAAAAGGGTGTGCAGCGCGCCAGGTCGACCAGCGCCTTGGCCGGCAGCGAAAGCACACGCCTTGGCGACATGAGCAGCATCGACAACAGCGCACCCAGCACCAGCGCCACCGCCCCGGCCAGCACCGAGAGCAGCACGGTGTTGCCCAGGCCCGAGAGCAGCAGATCGCGCTCCGACCACACGGTGGCGAAGTCCTGCATCATGCGGCGGCCTCGCGCAGCGCCGTGCGCCGCTCCACCCAGCGCTGCACGCTCACCAGCGCATAGACGATGGGGATGTAGATGGCCAGTGCCACCAGAAACGGTGGCAGGGGTTCGTAGGTTTGTGCGCCGATGCGCACGGCAGCGCGCGTGATGTCGACCACGCCCACGACCGCGAGCACGGGGGTGAGCTTCACCAGTTGCGACATTTCGTTGATGAGGCCGGGCAGGGCGGTGCGCCACACCTGCGGCAGCACGATGCGGCGAAAGCGCAGCGCTCGCCCCATGCCCACCGACTGCGCGGCTTCGATCTGGTCCTTGGGGAGATCGAGCAGCGCAGCGCGCCACACCTCGCAGTTGAAGGCCGCCGTGTTGAGCACCAGGGCCATCAGCCCGGCCGTGACCGGGCCGACCGAGACGCCTGCGGTGGGCAGGGCAAAGAAGATCAGCAGCACCAGCGTGATGAGCGGCGTGGCGCGCAGCAGGCTCACGTACACCGCCACCACGGGGTTCAGCAGCGGCACCCTGGCCCAGCGCGCCAGCGCCAGGCCCAGGCCGAGCGGCAGGCCCAGCGCGATGCCGGCGATGGACAGCAGCAGCGTGGTCAGCGCGCCGCTGAAGATCGACAGGACATCGGCAAAGCTCACGTCTGCACCCTTCGGGCTGCGCCCTGTCCCGCCAGGCGGGAGCATGAGCACTTGGGGCGGCCCGGCGTGCTCATCCGTGTTACTGCTCAGGCGTGTAGCTCACCGGCAGCGTGAACGCTTCGCCGAACCACTTTTTCTGCAGCGCCGGCATCGTGCCGTTGGCCTTCTGCGCGGCAATGAACTCGTTCATGAACTTGAGCAACTCGGTGTTGCCCTTCTTCACCGCCCAGGCCGGGTACGAGCTGCCCGAGACCGGCTGGCCGAGTTCAAACACGTTGGGGCGCTCGGCCACCAGTGCCTTGAGGTTGATCACGGTGTTGACCACGAAGTCGGTGCGCTTGAGCGCGAGGTCTTGATAAGCCTCGGGGTAGGACGCGTACTCCACGACCTTGCCGAGCTTGCCGCCTTCCTTGGCCAGCATGGCCTGCAGCTCGGGCAGGCGGCTGAGGAAAGCGCTGCCGGTCTGCACGCCCACGGTCTTGCCGTTGAGATCCTTGATGCTCTTGATGCTGCTGTCGTCCTTGCGCTTCACGTAGTAGTGGGTGGCGTCGGCAATCGGGCTGGTGAAGTCCAGCGTCTGGGTGCGCTCCTTGGTCATGAGCACCGCCGTGATGGCAATGTCGTATTTGCCGGTCGCCACGCCCGCGAGGATGCCGGGCCAGGGCAGGATTTCCTGGCGGATCTCGAACGGTGCGTATTTGCGCAGCGCGTCCACCATCTCGTTGTTGAAGCCGGTGGGTTTGCCGTCCTTCACGAATTCAAACGGTCTGAAGTCGTCCTCGGTGACCACGGTCATGTAGCCGCGCTTCTTGATCTCGTCGAGGTTGGCGGCGTGTGCAGTGCCGGCCCACAAAGCAATCGGCAGCAGCGCGGCAGCGAGCACGCTGCGGCGGGTGAACGTGAAGTTGGATGGCATGGTGAAGCTCCTGGAGGTTGATGGAGTTGATTTGGGCCGGAGGTGTTGAACGCATCCTCTGCAGCGCAAGTTGCATGCCCATGCAGGAGTGGTCCCCGTGAGTTCAAAGCCGCTTGTGGAGGCGAGCCCGACCCACCCGCTGACAAGGCGGTGCATGCGCCGCCCGTTGCACGGGCGCGGTGCGTGGACGCGCTTCAGTCGGGTGCGTGCCACTCCAGCACACGCCAGTTCGGCGGCAGACCTTCGCAACCCACGATGGCATCTGAGAGGCTCAGGCGTTGCATCGTGCAGGCCAGCGCGCCGCCTTCCAGCGCCGGCAACGTGGCGCGTTCGATGTTCCACACACCTGCTTCGAGCACACCGAAAGCGATGACGAAGTCGAGCCAGGCGTCGGTCTGCTGCGGGTGGCGCGCCACCACGTCGGCCAGGGTGTCATCGGGTGCGGTGTCTGCGGGCCAGGCGGCGCTGCGCGGGCGCAGGTGCATCAGGTAACGGCCGCTCACCAGCAGGCGCTCTGCGGTGGTTTCGCCAGTGGCGTCAACGGCGGCCAGCGCGATGCGTGTACCCGTGGAGCCGGGCAGGCGTTCCCACACTTCGAGGTAGCGGCCATGAATGCCGGTTTCGATCACGCGGTCGCGGGTCTCGAACACCATGTGGCCAGCATCGGGTGTGCTGCGCGGCGGCTGCAGGTCGATGGCGCGCTGCCAGGTGCAGACCTCGGGAGCGCTGGCGTCGGGCTGCGTGATCAGCGTGGTGCCGCCAAAGCCTTGCTGCATCGCGCGGCCCGCCGCCGTGTGGCGGTCGGCCTCGGCGGGCACGCGAAGGTCGCCGTGCCACAGGCCGGTTTGCAGCCAGCGCACCCAGGTGGTGGTGTCTCGGCCGTCGGGGGTTTCGAGCAGGGTGCGTTGCCACACGCCGTGGTAGCGGTCGGGGATGGGGGCGGTGGCGCTCATGGGTGTGTGGATGGGCTTCGACAAGCTCAGCCCGAACGGAGAGGCGTTCGGTCCAAACCGGTGGACTGGGGCAGGCCTCGGTAGAAGACCATGTCGTGGTTGGGCCAGAGATGCGCGCCGGTGTCCCGGGCCAGCGCCTTGAGCTTGCGGATGCTCTCAACGGCCTGTTGCTCGCGGCCTTGCCACAGGGTGCCCGGTGCCACCTCGTCGTCGATGTTTTCCTGCAGGTCGGCCGCATCACCCGCCAGCAGCACCGGGGCGCCGGTGGGCAGTTCGATCAGCATCGACATGTGGCCAGCGGTGTGGCCGGGTGTGGCCACGGCGTGCACGCCCGGCAACACGCTGTATTCGCCGTGCTTCAGGCAAAACTGGAACGCCCGGCCTTCGTCGTCCAGCAGGTCGTCTTCAAACACCGCACCGTCCAGGCCGCTGCAGGCGGCGTTCCACTCGTCGCGCTGCAGGTGGATCTCGGCACCGCAGCCACAGCGTTTCAATTCCTTCAGGCCACCGGCGTGGTCGAAGTGCAGATGGCCGATGAAGATCACGTCCACGTCGGTTGCGCCCAGCCCCAGGCGCGCCAGGTGGTGCGGGATGCGGTGCTCCTCGCGCATGTCGGGAGCGCCCATCTCGAACGTGGCGGGGTTGTAGTGGAACTCGCGCAGCGCAGGCGTGTGGATCTTGGCGTGGTCGCAGCCCACGTCGTAGAGGATACGGCCCTGCTTCGTTTCGATCAGGTACGCGAGGATGGGCGCCTCGATGGTCTGACCATGCCACCGGTTGTATGTGGAGATGGTCTTGTCGTAGCGGTGGGTCGCGGTGAGCAGCGGCCAGATGCGCAGAGCCTGGGTCATGGCGTCAGGTTCCTGTGAAGGCCTGCACCCAGGTGGTGACCCGGGCGTCCACCCGATCGGGTGGCGTTGTCGGCGCTGCCGGCAGCGCCGCCACCACCTCGGCGGTGGTGCACACGCCCCCGAAGATGCCCCCTTCAACGCCGATCATGGCGAGCGCGGGGACCTGCAGTGCCGGGTGGCTGGCGGCCGTGGCATCGCTCACGGTGGTGCAGACGAATCCACGGTCCACCGCCTCGCGCAGCGTGGAATGCACACAGACCTCGGTGGTGACGCCGCAGACGATGAGTTGCTCGATGTCGCGGGCTGCCAGCACCTGCGCCAGTCGCGTGCGGTGGAAAGCGCCGTAGCCGGGTTTGTCGATCACCTCTTCGCCCGATACCGGACGCACCGCGTCCACGAAGTCGTGGCCCTGTTCACCGCGCACCAGCAGCCGGCCCAG
>JAJNQE010000116.1 GCA_021154985.1 Hydrogenophaga sp. | reverse complement strand
CCTTCTCGCGTGCGGCGAATTCGGGTTCCTGCACCATTTCCGTGTAGTGCTTCATGCCTTCGCCGCGGGCGTAGGCGTGGGCGAACTGGAAGGTGTTGAACCAGTTGATGTGGATGCCGGCCAGCGTGATGAACTGGTACTTGTAGCCCAGCGCAGCCAGGTCTTCCTGGAACGACGCGATCTGCTTGTCGTTGAGGTTCTTCTTCCAGTTGAACGAAGGCGAGCAGTTGTACGACAGCAGCTTGCCGGGGCAAGCGGCCTGCACAGCCTGGGCGAACTCGCGGGCAAAGCCGATGTCGGGCACGCCGGTTTCGCACCACACCAGGTCGGCGTAAGGAGCGTAGGCAATACCGCGGCTGATCGCTTGCTCCAGGCCGTTCTTGACGCGGTAGAAACCTTCTTGTGTGCGCTCGCCGGTCAGGAAGGGCTTGTCGTTGGCGTCGTGGTCGCTGGTGATCAGGTTCGCGGCTTCGGCGTCGGTGCGGGCCAGCACGATGGTGGACACACCCATCACGTCGGCGGCGAAGCGCGCAGCGATCAGCTTCTCGCAAGCTTCTTGCGTAGGCACCAGCACCTTGCCACCCATGTGGCCGCATTTCTTCACGGCGGCCAGCTGGTCTTCAAAGTGCACGCCGGCGGCGCCGGCGGCGATCATGTTCTTCATCAGTTCAAAGGCGTTGAGCACGCCGCCGAAACCGGCTTCCGCGTCGGCCACGATGGGCAGGAAGTAATCAATGAACTCCGGGCTGCCCGGCTCGATGCCGCGGCCCCACTGGATTTCGTCGGCGCGCTTGAAGGTGTTGTTGATGCGGCGAACCATGGTGGGCACCGAGTCGTAGGCGTAGAGCGACTGGTCGGGATACATGGTCTCTGAGGTGTTGCCGTCGGCAGCGACTTGCCAGCCCGACAGGTACACGGCTTCCAGACCCGCTTTGGCCTGCTGCATGGCCTGGCCGGCGGAGATGGCGCCGAAGGCGTTCACGTAGCCCTTCTTGGCGCCACCATTGACCTTGTCCCACAGCTTCTCGGCACCGCGCTTGGCCAGGGTGTGCTCGATGTTCATGCTGCCGCGCAGGCGCACCACATCGGCGGCGGAATAACCGCGCTTCACACCTTTCCAGCGCGGATTGGTGGCCCAGTCTTTTTCCAGGGCTTCGATTTGCTGCTGGCGGCTCAGTTGCTCGGTGAGGGATTGAGGCATGGGATGGCTCCGTGAGGTTGATGAAACTGGGTGGCTGCGGCGTACTGCCAGTTCGCTCGCAGTGCTGCAGCCAGTGCCTTGACTTTAAGTCTTATAGAAGACTTTGAAAAGCTCTTATGTCTTATATAAGAGAAAAGATTTTTCGTTTCATATCAAAGCTTTTTGCACTTCATTTCTCTATACGAAAATCATTTTCTTGTATTGAGAAATTTTTCTGCACCGCAGCATTCTTGTTTTTCACCATGAGAAATCATCAATCCTCATTCCGAAAAGTGCCGCCCGCGCACCTCGGGCATGATCCAGCCCACTGTTGAACCGACCCTGCTTGTGAACTCTTCCTCCCCCCTGAATCGCTGGTGGGCCTGCGCCAGCCTCGCGCTGAGCATGTCGCTCGTGGGCAGCTATGTGGCCTTGTCCAAGCCGCTGGTGCTGGTCTTTCCGATCTTTCTGTTGGCGTGGCTGCGCTTCGGCATCGGCGGCCTGGCCATGTGGCGCTGGCTCAAGAAGCCACCCGGTGAACCACCGATCACGCCCCACACACGGCGGCTGCTGTTCCTCGAGTCGTTCCTGGGCAACTTCCTGTTTTCCATCTGCATGCTGTTCGGCGTGAGCATGACCACGGCTGTGGCGGCGGGCGTGGTCATGTCTTCCATTCCAGCGGTGGTGGCGGTGCTGAGCTGGGTGTTTCTGCGCGAGCGCATCGGCTGGCGCAGCGCGGCCGGTATTGCGTGTGCGGCCATCGGCATCGGCCTGTTTTCTCTGCAAAAGGTCGACGGAGGCGGGGCGGCCGACAGCAGCGGGCCATTCGGCGTCAGCCGGGCGCTGCTGGGCAACCTGCTGGTGTTCGCCGCGGTGGTCTGCGAAGCCTCCTATGTGGTGATCGGCAAACGCCTCACCGAAGGACTGGGGCCCAAACGCATCTCCGCCATCATCAATCTCTGGGGACTTGCGTTGGTCACGCCGTTCGGCTTGTGGGCCGCGTGGTCGTTTGACTTCAGCACAGTCTCCTTGCCGATCTGGACCCTGCTCGTCTTCTATGCGCTCGCCGCCAGCGTGTGGACCGTCTGGCTGTGGATGACGGGTCTGAGAACCGTGCCGGCCTCACAGGCGGGTGTGTTCACGGTGATGCTGCCGGTGAGTGCGGCGACCATCGGCGTGTTGTTCATGGGAGAAACGCTCACGCCGTTGCAGGTGGTGGCCTTCGGCATTGCCCTCTTCGGTCTCGTGCTGGCAACCCTGCCCGGCCGCAGCCCCGCCGCCGCCTGAATCAGAGGCACCACAGCCCGGTGGGCTGGGTGATCCCCATCCACAGCGCCCAGCCCGATGTGGCGGCCAGCGCCAGCCCGGCCAGGCGAATGCCCCAGGCGCCCGAGCGTGCGCCGTTCAGGCGCAGCAGCAACCAGGGAGCTGCCGTGAGCGAAACCGACGTGCCCAGGGAAAACAGCGCCATGATTGCGGCGCCTTCGAGCGCGTTGGCCGAGAGCGAGGCCACCAGCAGGGCTGAGTACAGCAGCCCACAGGGCATCAGCGCCCAGGCCACACCCAGCGCCACCGGCGCGCGCTGCCCCATGGAGGTCAGCGCGGGGCGGGCCTTGCGCCAGATGTTCTGACCCAGCGTCTCGATCCAGGCGGGCTGCCGGGCGCGCCAGATCAGCACCACGCCCAGCAACAAGGCGGCCACATGAAACGATGTCCACACCGGGCGGATCGCGGAGGTGCTGGTGCCGAGCCAGGCCAGTCCCTGGACCGAGCCGGCGGCCAACGCTCCAAACAGGGCATAGCCGACCATGCGGCTGACCTGGAAGGTCCACAGGGCCTGGGTGCTGCGCGCACCCGCCGCCCGGCCGATGCCGGCGCACGCGGCACCGCACATGGCCACGCAGTGGGGGCCGCCCACCACGCCCATGAACAGGGCCGTGATCGCCATCGATGTCTGCATGGATCAGATGATCTTCGAAAAGCGCGCTCGATCCAGGTCGACCTGCAGGTTCTTGTCGAACACCATGGCGATGGCCCGCACCAGGTACCAGCCCACCTCGGTCACCTGCACGCCGCTGGCGTCGAGGCGCACCAGCCCGTGCTCGGCCAGCCCTTCCAGCACGTCCAGCTCGCGCTCGAAGTGCTGCCGGAAATTGATCAGGTGTCCGAGTTCGATGGACTCGAACTGCAGCTCGCCCTGGCACATCAAGGACATGATCACCGAGCGGCGCAGCAAGTCGTCGCGCGAGAGCGCCAGGCCGCGCACGATGGGCAGGCGGCCCTGGTCGAGCAGGTCGCGGTATTCGTCCAGCGTCTTGGCGTTCTGACTGTAGGTGGCGCCGATGCGCCCGATGGCCGAGACACCGAGCGCGATCAGGTCGCAATCGGGCTGGGTGCTGTAACCCTGGAAGTTGCGATGCAGCCGGCCCTGGCGTTTGGCCACGGCCAGCGCGTCGGTGGGCAGCGCAAAGTGGTCCATGCCCACATACACGTAGCCCGCGTCCTGCAGCGCATCGAGCGATGCCGACAACATCGCCAGCTTGGCCGCGCCACCGGGCAGCTCGGCGGCAATGATGCGGCGCTGCGGTTTGAAGCGCGAGGGCAAATGGGCATAGGCATAGAGCGCAATGCGGTCGGGCCGCAGCTCATTGACCTGGGCCAGCGTGCGCGCAAACGACTCGGGTGTCTGCATGGGCAGGCCGTAGATCAGGTCGACGTTGATCGACTCGAAGCCGATGCGCCGGGCCGCCGCCACCAGCGCAAACACCTGCTCGGCGGCCTGAATGCGGTGCACCGCCTTCTGCACCGTGGGGTCGAAGTCCTGCACGCCAAAACTCAGGCGGTTGAAGCCCAGGCGCGCCAGCGTGCGCAAGCGTTCCTCGGTCACGGTGCGCGGATCCACCTCGATCGAATACTCGCCGCCGGGCACCAGCGTGAAATGCGAGCGCAGCATGCTCATGAGGTCTTCGAGCTCGGCGTCCGACAGAAAGGTCGGCGTGCCGCCGCCCAGGTGCAGTTGCGACACGCTCTGCCCTTTGCCCAGGTGCGCGATCTGCAGCTCCACCTCGCGCGCGAGATAGCGCAGGTATTCGGCTGCGCGCTCGTGGTGCCTGGTGATGACTTTGTTGCAAGCGCAGTAGTAGCACACCGACTCACAGAACGGGATGTGCACATACAGCGAGAGTGGCAGTGCCATGGAGCCCACTTGCCGCTGCTCCAGCGCCTGCACGTAGTCCTGCTCGGTGAAGGCCTCCACAAAGCGGTCGGCGGTGGGGTACGACGTGTAGCGCGGGCCGGGAATGTCGAAGCGGCGCAGCAGGTCGTCGGAAATGGTGTGGCTCACGGCGGTCTCCCAATCAATGGGACCACTGTGCAGCAGGCGCAGCCCGAGCGTCTTGATCTTCATCAACCACCGGCTCATGGACCACAAAGCTCCTCCGTCGAAACCCCATGGGGGTATGCTGTGACCTGTCACACATCGCCGGATTTTTGTATGGATGCCCACACGATCAAAGTTGCCTGCTCCAGCTGCAACCTTCGCGAACTCTGCCTGCCCATGGGTCTGAACGCGGATGAGATGGACAAGCTGGATCACGTGATCTCCACCCGCAAGCGCGTCAAGCGTGGTCAGGCGTTGTTCAATGTCGGCGACAAGTTCACCTCGCTCTACGCGGTGCGCTCGGGCTTCTTCAAGACCTGCGTGACCACGGCCGACGGCCGCGACCAGGTGACCGGCTTCCAGATGACGGGCGAGATCATCGGCATGGACGGCATCGTGAACGACCACCACTCGTGCGACGCGGTGGCGCTGGAAGACGCCGAGGTCTGCGTGATGCCGTTCGACCAGGTCGAAGAACTCTCGCGCGAATTCACCACCCTGCAGCACCATGTGCACAAGATCATGAGCCGCGAGATCGTGCGCGACCACGGCGTGATGTTGCTGCTGGGCAGCATGCGGGCCGAAGAACGGCTGGCGGCCTTTCTGCTGAACCTGGTGCAGCGGCTGCATGCGCGCGGTTTTTCACAATCCGAGTTGGTGCTGCGCATGACGCGCGAGGAGATCGGCAGCTACCTGGGCATGAAGCTGGAGACGGTGAGCCGCACCTTCTCCAAGTTTGTCGACGACGGCATCATCGATGTGAAGCAGCGGTACGTGCACATCAAGAACGTTGATGCCCTGCGCCAGATCGTCAACCCACAGACCTGCATCTAAGGCCCCCACGCTCCACCGCTGCGCGGGTCGCTGCCCCCCGAGGGGGCTGATCCGCCTTGGGGCGGCCCGGCGGCGGATCGTCGGGCCCCTCCCGGCTGCGCCGATCAGAGCTCTGACGCTGGCAGGCTCAGCAGCGTGGTGAGCGCACTCGACGCCATGGTCAAACCCCAAAACACAAAAAAGGCCAGCGTGTAGACCGCCTCGCGCGACAACGCCAGCGGCGAGCCAAACCAGTGCAAGTCGCTCGGGTCCACGAGTGCGAACACCACCATCTCCAGCACGGCCGCCACCAGAAAGGCGGGCCATGCGATCACCATCAAGCGTTTTCCCCACATCGTCTGGCCTCCCTGTGGTTGTGGCGGCAGATCAATCGGCCGCGATCACGGGTGAGGCCGCATGGTTGCGCGCCTGGTGGGCGGGTTGCAGCCTGGCCAGCGCGTCGATCCGCGCCTGGCCTTGCAGCGCCTGTGCCGCCTTGAGCTCGCGCTGGTAATCGGCCTTGTTGAGCACCGGGTCGGCGCCGTTGATGGCGAAGAAGGCAGCCGTGAGACTGGCCGCCACACCCACCAGCGGCGCACCCACCACCAGCCACATCTGCGGCGTGCGCCACCAGGCGGTTGAAGAGCTGGGTGGTGTATGGGTTGGGTTCATGGAAATCTCCTGAAAAACGGCAGTGTCAGCGCGGCACGAGAAATACCGACTTCTCGGATACCCGGGCCACTTCATCACCTGCGGAGCTGATATCGAACTGGATGGGATGTGATCCCGCCTCGGCCGTGCCGGGCGGAATCTGCACCCGCACGGCAGCCGAGCGCACCTCGGTGGGCAAGACCTCGATCTCGGTGGCCGGGTCCAGCGTGATGCCGGGCAGGCCCGACACGTTGATGGAATAGCGCTGCGTCTGTTCGGTGGCATTCATGATCTGCAGGCGGTACACGTTTTCGATACGACCCTGCTCCACCATGCGCGCCAGCGACCCGCGGTCGCGCATCACGTCCACGCGCAGCGGGGTGCGCAGGAACAGGCTCACGCCCACCGCTGCGGTGATGGTGAACAGGATGGCCGTGTACACCAGCACGCGCGGACGCATGGCGCGTCGCAGCATCTGCCGGGTGCTCCAGCCCTGCTCCATGCCGTTCTGGGTCGAGAACTTGATGAGGCCACGCGGATAACCCACCTTGTCCATCACGTCGTCGCACACATCCACGCAGGCCGCACAGCCAATGCATTCGTACTGCAGGCCTTTGCGGATGTCGATGCCGGTGGGGCAGACCTGCACGCACAGGGTGCAGTCCACGCACGAGCCCAGGCCCAGTGCAGCGGGATCGGCCTTCTTCGAGCGCGCGCCACGGGGTTCTCCGCGTTTTTCGTCGTAGGTCACGATCATCGTGTCCTTGTCGAACATCGCACTCTGAAAGCGCGCATACGGACACATGTACTTGCACACCTGCTCGCGCAGAAAGCCGGCGTTGCCGTAGGTGGCGAAGCCGTAGAAAAAGACCCAGAAGGTTTGCCAGGGGCCCAGCGATGCGGCCAACGAGAGCGCGGCCAGCTCGCGGATGGGGGTGAAGTAGCCCACAAACGTGAAGCCGGTCCACAGCGCGAAGGCGATCCACAGCACCTGCTTGAGCACGCGTTTGCCGAGCTTGGCGGCCGACATGTTGGCCGCATCCAGCCGCAGACGCGCCGAGCGGTCACCCTCCACCTTTTTCTCTATCCACAGGAAGATTTCGGTGTAGACCGTTTGCGGGCAGGCAAAGCCGCACCACAAGCGCCCGGCCACCGCCGTGAACAAAAACAGCGACAGCGCCGAGATGACCAGCAGGCCCGTGAGGTAGATGAAGTCCTGCGGGTACAGCACCAGGTTGAAGATGTAGAAGCGGCGCGCTTCCAGGTCGAACAAGACCGCCTGGCGTGCGTTCCACTCCAGCCACGGCAAACCGTAAAACACGATCTGCGTGATCCACACCATCAACCAGCGCCAGTTGGAGAACACGCCCGACACCGCGCGCGGGTGGATCTTCTGTCTGGCCGCGTACAGCGACACCATGGTCTCGTCGTCCACCGCGGCGGGCACGATGGGGATGACGGTGGCGGTGGGCTTGGGGGAGGACACGGCGGGCTTCAGTCAGGGTTCAGTCAGGCTTCAGTTGGCCACAGCCGCCGGCTTGTTCGACATACCCCACACATACGCGGTGAGCACATGGATCTGGTCGGCGTTGAGCTTGTCCGCCTGCGCCGGCATCTGGTTGGTGATGCCGTTGTTGATGGCGCGGGTGATGGCTTCCTCGCCCCAGCCGTGCAGCCAGATGCCGTCGGTGAGGTTGGGGGCACCCAGCGCGGTGTTGCCTTTGCCATCGGCCCCGTGGCAGGCGGAACAGACGGCGAACTTGGCCCGGCCCTGGGAAGCGCGAATCGGGTCGTTCGGCGTGGCGGACAAACTCAGGACGTAGTGCGCCACATTGCGAACATCGTCGGGTGTGCCCACCGCTGCCGCCAGCGGCGGCATCATGCCGACGCGTCCCTGCGTGAGGGTGGTCTTGATGTTGGCGGGTTCACCGCCGTGCAACCAGTCACCGTCGGTGAGGTTGGGGAAGGTGCGGGCGCCGCGCGCGTCCGAGCCATGGCACTGCGCGCAGTTGTTCATGTACAAGCGCTCCCCCACCGCCATGGCCTGCGCATCGCCCGCGAGTTGCTCGGGCGACAGGCCGTTGAATCGGGCGTAGAGCGGTGCAATGTCCTGCTGCAGCTTGTCCACCTCGGCCTGGTGCTGGCCCTGTGAAGACCAGCCCAGCACACCTGCGTATTTGCCGAAGGTGGGGTACAGCACGCCGTACACCAGCGCGAAGATCACCGTGATGATGAACAGGTAGACCCACCAACGGGGCAGCGGGTTGTTCATCTCCTGCAGGTCACCGTCCCACACGTGGCCGGTGGTGTTGTCGGCCCGGGCCTTGACCTTGGTGGTGCCGCTGATCCAGAGCAGGACCGCACAGGCCAGGATGCTGACCAGGGTGAGCCCGGCCACATACCAGGACCAGAATTCGCTGGTGAAATCACTCATGATGCTTCTCTTGTTCTGACGGGTTCACGGGGTTCATTCGTCCTGAAACGGCAAGCGGGCCGCTTCTTCAAAGCGCTCCTTGTTCCGTCTGGACCAGGCCCAGGCCACGATGCCCAGGAAGGTCAGCAGGCTGACCAGGGTGACGATGCTGCGCAGGTCGTTGATGTCCATGGTGTGTTCTCCTCGGGCTCACTTCATCGCGGTGCCGAGCACCTGCAGGTAGGCCACCAGTGCGTCCAGCTCGGTCTTGCCCTTCACGTCTGCGGGTGCGGATGCGATTTCTTCGTCGGTGTAGGGCGCGCCGAGCGTGCGCAGCACCTCCATGCGGCGCGGGACACTGGTTTCATCGACGGTCTTCTTCTCCAGCCACGGATAGGCCGGCATGTTCGACTCGGGCACCAGGTCCCGAGGGTTGTTCAGGTGCACGCGGTGCCATTCGTCGCTGTAGCGCCCACCCACGCGGTGCAGGTCAGGCCCGGTGCGTTTGCTTCCCCACTGGAAGGGCCGGTCGTACACAAACTCACCCGCCAGCGAGTAGTGGCCGTAACGCAGCGTCTCGGCCTGCAGCGGGCGGATCATTTGTGAGTGGCAGTTGTAGCAACCTTCGCGCACGTACACGTCGCGCCCGACGATCTGCAAGGCGGTGTAAGGCTTGAGGCCCTCCACCGGCTGGGTGGTGGACTTCTGGAAGAACAGCGGGACGATCTCCACCAGTCCCCCGACCGCGATCACCAGCACGATGAGCACGATCATGAGGAAGTTGTTGGTCTCGATCCGCTCGTGGGTGAAGCCCTGGATCTTGTCTTCGTTGGCCATGGTCTTGTCCTCAGGCGTGGGCAGGGTTGAGCGTGGGGATGCGCACTTCGGGCGCCTGTCCGTTCCTGACCGTCATGACCGTGTTCCACAACATGACCACCATGCCGCCGAGGTACAGCAAGCCACCCAGCAGACGGATCACATAGAAAGGGAACGTCGCCTTGACGGACTCCACGAAGGTGTAGGTGAGGCTGCCGTCGGGGTTGATGGAGCGCCACATCAGCCCTTGCATCACACCGGCGATCCACATCGCGGCGATGTAGAGCACGATGCCGATGGTGGCGATCCAGAAGTGCAGCTCGATGGCGGGCACCGAGTACATCTTCTTCTGGCCGTACAGGCGCGGGATCAGGTAGTACATGGAACCCATGGTCACCAGGCCGACCCAGCCCAGCGCGCCGCTGTGCACGTGGCCCACTGTCCAGTCGGTGTAGTGGCTCAGGGCGTTCACGGTCTTGATCGACATCATCGGACCCTCGAAGGTCGACATGCCGTAGAACGAGAGCGAGACGATCAGGAAACGCAGGATCGGGTCGTCGCGCAGTTTGTGCCACGCGCCCGAGAGCGTCATGATCCCGTTGATCATGCCGCCCCAGCTGGGCGCGAGCAGG
>JAJNQE010000115.1 GCA_021154985.1 Hydrogenophaga sp. | reverse complement strand
GCTCTTGCGCAGGTCGGCGATGTTCATGGATTCAGTATAGGAGTGGGGTGCTTGCCGGGGCTTGCGGCAGGTCAATCGGCACCGTCGACCAGCTGCAGCAGCTTGCCCAGTGCGCGGTCGTGGATGCCGTGGTGCAGCAGGCCGTGGAAGGTCTGGCGCGCGTAGTCGAGCGTGGTGCCGTAGCGTCCGCACGATCGGCTGAAGATGTCGCGGTAGCGCTCGTCGCTCAGCGTGCCGGTGTGGCTGGGGCTGCGGCGCGAGAGCGTGAAGGCCAGGGCATGCACCGGACCCTGGTCGGTCTGGCAGGTCAGCCATTTGGGGTCGTACACCGGGTTCGGCATCTCGCGTGCCCACAGCAGCGGCATCAGCGCTTCCACTTCGTCGTGCGGCACGCGCAGCGCCAAGCCTGTGCAACTGCCGCCGGGCATGAGCGCGAACACCAGACCGGGGCATTCGAAGGTGCCCCGGTTGACGCGGCTCCACATCTCGAGGCAGCGGTGGTGGCCGTGCACGCGTGCCAGTCGTTGCTCGGCGGCGGTGAACTCGGGGCGCCAGACCAGCGAGGCGTAGGCGAACACCCAGAGGTCGGGGCGCGGGCCCATGGAGCGCCACTGCGCCAGTGTGTCGGCCATCATTTGTGCGCCGTTGCGCTGGGCTGGGTCCCAGGTGGTGGGGCGCACGGTGCGGGGTGGCTGTGAGGAGGGTGGCATTTACAATCCCGCAGCGCCTGACGGGCCGCGCCGCTGTGAGAGGTTGGCGCGCTGCGCCCTGGAGGTCGACGAATTGACAACCATTTTCACGGAGTGTTTCCCATGTCTTCCCAAGATAACGAAGTTGAGTACCGCGTGGTCGCGGTGCTGCTGGTGGCGGTGATTGTGCTGGTGACCGGCTTCGCCGTGGGTCTGGGCATCCACAAATCCCGCGGTGCTGCACCGGCCACCCAGATGGCTGCGCCCGCTGCAGCGCCTGCCATGGCCGCGGCCACCAGCGACGACGCCAGCGTGGTGGTGGAAAACGGCGTGGTGAAGTTTTACTTTGCCTCGGGCAAGGCCGATCTGGCGGGCGGCGCCCTGGTGGCGCTGGGCGACGCGATCGCTGCGGCCAAGGCGGGCAAACAACTGGTGCTCTCGGGCTTTCACGACGCCACCGGCGACCCGGCCTTCAACGCCGAACTGGCCAAGCAGCGTGCACTGGCCGTGCGCGACGCGCTGGTGGGTGCTGGCGTGGCCGAGAGCAGCATGGAGCTGAAGAAGCCCGAGCAGACCACCGGCACCGGCAATGACGCTGAAGCCCGCCGCGTGGAAGTGATGATCGCCGGCTGAGCCAGCGCGTCCCCCGCAAAAGAAGCCCGGTTCGCCGGGCTTTTTTGCGCCCGGTCTCAGCGCGCAGGCACTTCGAACACGAGGCAGGTGGTGGTGGCGTGGGCGTAGAGCTTGCCGTCGGCGCCCACGATGCGGGCCTCGGCGGTGGCGAGCTGGCGGCCCGCGTGCAACACCGTGCCGATGGCGCGCAACGGCCCGCTTTTGTGAGACGCCGCGCGCACGATGTTCACGCCCAGCTCGGCCGTGGTGTAGCCGCGGCCCACCTGCAGCATGGTGTGCACCGCGCAGCCCAGGGCGGAGTCGAGCAGGGTGGCGTACCAGCCTCCGTGCACCGTGCCCAAGGGGTTGTAGTGCTTGAGCTGGGGCGTGCCCTGGAACACCGCACGGCCTTCGCCCACCTCGACCAGTCCATAGTCCAGCGTGTCCGCGATGTGGGGGTAGGGCAGCCGACCGTCCAGCATGGCCTGCATCTGCTGCAGGCCAGTGAGTCCCGCAATGTCGGCCGGTTGGGCCAGTCCGGGCCCTGCGCCGGCCCTCATGCGTTCAACGATGGCGTCGTATTGCTGCGTCCACAGTGCCTGGGTTTCTTCGGTGGTCATGGCGGCTCCTTTTATTTGCACCTGCAATCATTGTAGATACAATGAAATGATGAGCACTGACACCGATGCGTCACCCGTCACCGCGCCCGCCACGCCAGCGGGCTGCACCAACTTCAAGTTGCGCCAGCTCACGCGCCGCGTGACCCAGCACTACGACCAGCACCTCAACGGCGCGGGTTTGAAGATCACGCAGTACTCGCTGCTGACCCACGTGGACAAGCTCGGTCCGGTGGCGCCCGGTGAACTGGCGCGGCGCATGGACATGGGCGCCTCCACCCTCACGCGCAACCTGCAGCCGCTGGTGGCCGCAGGCTGGTTGTTGATGGGCGAGGGCATGGACGCGCGCAGCCGGCTGGTGCACATCACCGAGGCCGGGCGCGAGGTGCGCCGCCAGGCGCAGCGCCGCTGGAAGGCCGCGCAGATCGCACTCAACGACAAACTGGGCGCAGCCACCGTGGTCGCCCTGCACGACCTGCTCGACCAGGGCCTGGCCGCATTCCATGAAGGGGATTCCCATGAAGACTGAGACCCACAAACACACCGTGTGGTGGCTGGTGCTGCTGGCCGCTGCCGGCACCTTTGCGCTGACCATGGGCACACGCCAGACCATGGGCTTCTTCCTTTCGCCCCTGAACACCGCCACCGG
Organism: Hydrogenophaga sp.; assembly: GCA_021154985.1. Classification (GTDB taxonomy): domain Bacteria; phylum Pseudomonadota; class Gammaproteobacteria; order Burkholderiales; family Burkholderiaceae_C; genus Hydrogenophaga. Next base: position 13,599 of record JAJNQE010000115.1, on the reverse strand, counting down.
CCTGGGCGTGGGCAGCATCAGCCTCGCGTTCGCGTTTGGCCAGCTCTGGTGGGGGCTCACGCAACCCTTCGCCGGCGCCGTGGCCGACCGCATCGGTGCCGGGCGCGTGTTGCTCGCGGGCGTGTTGCTGGTGGCGCTGGGCACCTACATCACGCCGCTCATGACGAGCACCTGGGGCCTGATCCTGGCCATCGGCGTGCTCTCGGCGGGGGGTGCCGGCATGGCCGGGCCGTCGGTGCTGATGGCCGCCACCACGCGCCTGATGCCCGCCGAGCGGCGCGGCATGGCCACTGGCATCGTGAACGCGGGTGGCTCCTTCGGCCAGTTCGTCATGGCGCCGCTGGCCGCCGCGCTCACGCTTGGCCTCGGCTGGGCGGGCGCCCTGCAGGCGCTGGCGCTGGTCGTGTTGCTGGCGCTGCCGGCCGCCTGGCTGCTGCGCGGGCCCGGGCCGTCACCCGTAGCAGGGGCAGCACCCGCGCCGGTGTCCTTGCCGGCGGGCGAAGCCATCCGCAAGGCGCTCGCCAACCCGAGCTACCTGCTGCTGTGTGCCGGCTTCTTCGTTTGTGGTTTCCACGTGGCGTTTCTGGCCACGCACCTGCCCGGCGTGGTGGCCGCGTGCGGCCTGCCCGCGCCGGTGGGTGCGTGGGCGCTGGGCATCATCGGCCTGTTCAACATCATCGGCAGCCTGGCGATGGGTTGGGCGGTGGGCCGCTGGCGCATGAAGTCGCTGCTCTCGCTGGTGTACGCCACGCGCGCGGTGGCGGTGCTCATCTTCCTGCTCGCGCCCAAGACCGAGGCCGTGATGCTGACCTTCGCCGCCGTGATGGGCCTTACTTTTCTCTCCACCGTGCCGCCCACGGTGGGGCTGGTGGCCAAGTTCTTCGGCACCGGCAACATGGCCATGCTGTTCGGCCTCGTGATGCTGGCGCACCAGATCGGTGGCTTTCTGGGTGCGTGGCTCGGTGGCCAGGTGTTCGAGGCCACCGGCAACTACGACTGGGTCTGGTACATCGACATCGTGTTGGCGGTGGGCGCGGCGCTCATCCACCTGCCGATCCGCGAGGCGGTGGTGGTGCGCCCCCGGCCGGCCTGAACTCAGGGCCTCCAGCCGCGGTCGATCAGCGCTTTTTCTTCAGCCTCTTCCAGCGGCCAGCCCACCGCGCGGTCGCGCAAGAAGGCATCGGCCTGGTCGTGCTGTTCGTCGCTGGCGGTCTGGTAGCGGTCCTGTCCGGCTTCGGTGGACCGCTCTTCGGCAACCAGCAGTTCGAGTCGCCATTGGCCTTGCGCATTGCGGCAGGCAATGCCCAGTTCGTCCAGCGTGCCGCCCGGGCTGCTGCGGTTGAATTCGCGGCAGTGCCCGCCGCCCACCTGTTCGAAGCTGGCCAGAATCTCCACCGCGCCGCCCGCCGTGCGCAGCACGCGCCCGCTGGGTGACACCTCCAGCGCCAGGGCCAGCGCCTGATCGGACACGGGAGCGCCTTCGCGCAGCGCCCAGCGCGCATCGCCCGCCGGGGCGAGCAGCTGCCAGCCGACCACCGCCCCCAGGCCGAGCACCACCACCGAGGCCAGCGCAGGCCAGGCGCGCATGCCCGGAGCCAGGCCCAGCCAGGCCAGCAGGCCGCCGGATTCCGTGGGTTTGTGTGATTGAGCCAGGGCGCGCGGATCGGGCGCGCGCCAGATCGCGGCGATCAGCGGCGGTGGCACCGGCTCCAGCAGCACCGGGTCGAACGCGCGGCGCGCGAGTTCGCTGCTGTCGGCCAGGGCCTGCAAGCGCTCTCGCAGGGCGCTGTCGTGCTTCAGTGCGTTTTCCAGCGGGCCGTAGTCGGCCTCGGGCAGCTGCCCGTCCAGGTAAGCGATCAAGGTGTTGTCGTCAAAGCTCATTTCAGGCTCCTTGCCTTCCCAGCGCATTGGCCAGTTTGATGCGCGCACGCGCGAGTCGGCTCATGACCGTGCCCATGGGAATCTCCAGCACTTGCGCCGCCTCCTGGTAAGACAAGCCGTCCACCGTGACCAGCATCAGCACCGCGCGCTGGTCGTCGGGCAGCTGCGCCAGAGCCGCACGCACGGCGCGCAGGTCGCTGCGCCGCTCCACCACCTGGCGCCCGTCTTCGCCTTCAATGTCGGGCAGAGCGTCGGTGTCCGTGTCGGTCTTCTGGCGCTGGCGGGTGCGGAAGTCGTCGAGCCAGGTGGTCTGCACGATGCGGAACATCCAGCTCGCCAGGCTGGTGTCGGCCTGGTACTGGTGCCAGCGTTCCAGGGCCTTCAGGCAGGCGGTCTGCACCAGGTCGTCGGCCATGTGGCCGTCGTGCGTGAGCCCGCTGGCGAAACGGCGCAGGCGGGGCAGCAGGCTGATGATCTGGGCGCGGGGGTCTGTGTCGAGCATGGTGGTCGGGGTGACAACGCGCCGGAGGCGGCTTTATTCCCGTTGTGGATGGAATAAGCACACCAGCCCCGCGTTGTCAGGATGCTGCCCCTGGATAGGCCGGGCCGGCCGCAATGTTTTAACCTGTGAGCTTCCACCGCGCACACGCCCCACGCCATGCCCCTGTTGTCTCACCCCCGCCGCACCGGACCCAAACGCCGGGGCTGGGGTGTGTTTGTCCTGGTGTTTCTGCTGCACGCGATTCCGCCGACGGGCTTGCCCTGGCTGGACAGCGCACCGCTCCTGGCCCAGGCCCTCGCCGATGATGGGGATGGTGGTGGCGACGACGGTGGCGACGGCGCCGATGGTGGCGCCTCGTCGGCGGGCGGTGACTCTGGCTCCGGAGGTCAAGACGCCGACCCAGGGCCGCGCGAACCCGAACTGCCGGTGCAGGCCGACGGCTTCAGCGCCACGGAGCTGATCGCGCTCGACCCCAGCCCGGCCGCGCTGCAGCGCGCCGCGCAGTGGGGCGCGCGCGTGGTGGAAACCAGCGTGCAAGCCGGCCTGGGCGTGCGCGTGGTGCGCTTGCAGTTGCCGCCCGGCATCGACGCGCGTACCGCGCTGGCGGTGGCCAACGAGCGCGATCCCGGTGTGTTCGACCTGCACCACTTCTACCAACTGGCGCAGGCCGACGCCGCCATTTGCGAAGGTGCAAGCTGCGAGCCCATGCAGCGCATGGACTGGCCGGCGGCCAGCGCACGGTGTGGCCGTGGGCAAACCCTGGGCATCGTCGATTCGGGCGTGAGCACCGGGCTGCCCGCCCTGCGCGGCGCCGATCTGAGGGTGCGCCGCTTCGTGACCGACGCCCAGGCCCCCAGCGACACGACCCACGGCACGGCGGTGGCCACGCTGCTGGTGGGCCAGCCTGGCAGCGGGTTGCCCGGGCTGATGCCGCGCGCCAGCCTGCGGGCGGCCGAGCCGTTTTTCCGTTTGCCTTCGGGCACCTTGGTGGCCGACGCCGTGGGGTTGGTGAAAAGCCTGGACTGGCTGGTGGGCAGCGGCGTTGGCGTGATCGGCATGAGCCTGACGGGTCCACCCAACCGCGTGTTGCAGGCCGCCATTGAACGTGTGCAAGCGCGGGGCGTGCTCGTGGTGGCTTCGGTGGGCAATGGCGGGCGCAATGCAGCGCCCGCACACCCGGCCGCGCTTGACGGGGTGCTGGGCGCCACCGCCCTGTCGGCCGATCTGCGCGTCTACTGGCGCGCCAGCCAGGGTGAGACGGTGGACTTTGCACTGCCCGGCGTGGCGTTGCCCACGCCCGACGGCGAGGGCGTGGTGCGCCCGCGCAGCGGCACCTCGTACGCCGTGCCCTTTCTGGTGGCCCAGCTCTCGCAGTCCTTGCACGAGGGTGTGTTGTCGCGCGCCGACTGGCGAGCCGGGAGCGGCGTTCCTGTCACCGACCTCGGTGCGGCCGGGCGCGACCCGGTGTTCGGCTGGGGGCTGCCCAAGGTGGCGGTGCGCTGCGGCTGATGCGCCTCAGGGCTGCTGCATCTGCTGCAGCCGGTCCAGCGCGGCAGCCACGCGTGGCGCTGTCGCCAAGGGCCCGGGCAACGCGGCGCCCAGCGCGCTCTGGCGGCGCTGGCCACCTTCAAACCAGGTGCGGCGCACGTAGTGGCCGAGCGAGGGCGCGTAGTCCCAGGTCACCGTTTGCAGCGGCAGAAAGAAACCTGGCCGCAAGGCGGTGCAGGCGACGTGGAAGACATCAAAGTCGCCCGCCGGCACCTGGCTCACGCGCGTGTCGACCACCTCGCAATCCCAGCGCAGTTGGGTCTTGATCTCACGGTCAAACACCGTCATGACGGTGACCCGCGTTTCTTCAAAGCTGACTTTTTTGCCCACCCTCAACGGCCACAGCGCCCCGGGCTGGCCGCTCAGCCGGCTGGTGATGCGACGGTCGGGCAGGGTCTGCTCCAGCACCGGAGTGAAAAAGTCGCGCCCGGTGCGAAGGCTCTGCCCGTCGGTGGTGGTCCACGTCAGCGCCGTGGGGCTCACCGCCGCCACGCGGCGCACCGACGACGCACCAAACACGTAGGTGTCGCCCACCCGCACCGCAGGGCGCGGCGCGGGTGGCAACGCGCGCGGGATGCCGGCCACCGACTCGGCGGGCGTGAGAGCGTCGATCGCGTCCTGCAGACCACCCGAAGGCAGGTGTGAACAGCCGGCGGTCAAGGCCGTTGCTGCGGTTGCGAGGGCAGTGACCGCGCGCATGTCAGCGTTTCTCGCGGGCTTCCTTGCGGTACCAGCCATCGCCCGCGCTGGTGGCGCGCAGGATGCGCTGGCGCTCGGCGGCTTCCTGCGGCGTTTCGGCGCGCACCTCGCCGGCGAGGTCCATGGTGTCGCGCCGGAACGGGATCACTTGCACCAGCGGCGTGCCCTTCTCCAGCGAGTAGAGGCCGTCGGCCGCGATCGCGAAAAACGGAAAGTGGATCAGCGAGGTGTATTCGTCGGTGTCGACCACACCGGCCGCGATCTCCACCACACCGTTGGGCTGGTTCATCGGCGGGATGAACAGGCAGCTCCAGCCCGGGGGCGTGCGGATCGTCCAGTGGTTGTGGAACTTGTTGGGCGGGCGCGGCTGCAAGGGGTGGCCGGCGATCTGGTAGGGGTGGTGGTTGCTCACCATGGTGCGGTCAAAGTCCCAGCCGGTGTTCACCGTCTGGCCGTTGTCCAGCACCTCGATGCGCACCGTGGCCGCCAGCGGCAGGATCCAGCCGGTCATGAGGGCGTCTAGAAACGGCATGCAGCGCTTGACAGTGAGCGCGTTGTCTGTGGTGGACAGGCGCTGTTTGTCCACCGGTGCCAGGCGCTTGAACCACTCGGGCAAGGCCTCGCGCGCGGGCACCGGCGCGGCGATCACGCCCAGGTCTTCAGGCGCACACAGGAATTCGATCTTGGGCTCGGGCGTGTCGGGCATGACCAAGGATAGCGGCTCAGCGGCTGCTGTTGGAGCTGGAATTTGAAGAGCTGTTCGACGAACTGTTGGAGCTGCTGTTCGACGAGCGTCGGGTGGGCTGGTCGGGCGCGATGCCCACGGCGCGCGCCGCGCGGTTCATGCCGTTTTCCCAACCCCTGAAAAAGCTGTGCACGGCGGTGTCGCCACGCGGGCTGTTGCGGCTGCTGTTGCTCGACGAGTTGTTGCTGCTGTTGCTGGAGGAATTGGAGCTGCTGTTGCTCGACGAATTCGAGCTGGAATTCGAGGAGGAGTTGGACGACGAGTTCGAACTGGAATTCGAGGAGGAGTTTGACGACGAGTTCGAACTGGAGTTGGAGGAAGAGTTTGAAGAGGAATTGGATGACGAGTTGGAGCCACGCCCGAAGCTGCCACCACCGCCCGATCCGCCGCCCGACGACGCGCCGCTGCCACCGCGCGATCCACCATTGGAGCTGCTGTTCGAGCTGCTGTTGCCCGCGCTGATCTTCAAGGGGTCCAGGCTGGCCAGCACACCGCTTGCGGCCTGGGTGAGTTCCTTCACCAGTGGCAGGCCCTGGGCCTGGGCACCGTGGCTGCCCACCACGCTGGCCACGGCGGTCACGATGGCGCCGATGTTGTTTTTCATGACAGTCCTTTATGAGTCGGGTTGAAGAAACCGGGCCGTCCGCGTGCGGTGCGGCCTGGGTCTGATGCGACAACGCCGTACGGGTGCCGGGTATTCCGGTGGTCCAGGTAAGCGTGTGTAAACGTGTTCAGACCGGGTCCACCGGTGCGATCAGCCCCATGGCCTCGAACCCCGCGATCGCCTGCCGCACGGCCTCGGCCTGAGCGCGCAGCAGGTTGCGGCGCGTGTCCAGTGCACTGCGCTGGGCTTCGATCACGTCGAGAAAACCCGTCAGACCGTTGGTGTAGAGCGTGCGCGCCTGTTCCACGGCGGAGAGGGCGGCGGTGTTGCCGCGCTCCAGGGCCCGGGTGCGCGAGGCTGTGCCCTCCGCAGCGACCAGCGCTGCTTCGGTTTGCTGCAATGCGTCGAGCAGGGTCTGGCGGTAGACCTCGCCGGCTTCGGTCACGCGCGAGCGTGCCGCATCCACATTGGCCCTGCGCTCGCCACCGTCGAAGAGCGCCACGTCCAGCACCGCAGCCAGCGTGGCGCTGACCGTGTTGAGCACGCCACCGCCGAGCCCGGCCGAGGTGAGCGTGATCGCGCCGGGCAGTCGCAGGCGGGGGTAGAGATCGGCTTGGGCCACGCCCAGGTCGCTGGCGGCGACCGCAAGACCGCGCTCGGCCGCGCGCAGGTCGGGGCGCAGGCGCAGCAGGTCGATTGGCCGGGCCACGGTGGGCGCGCCTTGCAGCTGCGGCAAGTGCGCCGCAGCCTCGGTCATGGGTTGTGGTCGCTCTCCAGCCAGCACCTGCAGCGCGGCGGCGGCCTGCCTTGCGCGCACGCGCGCATCGGCCGTATCGGCTTCCAGGTTGGCGGCCTCGGTCTGTGCGCGGTCCAGGTCAAGCCGGGGTGCCAGACCGGCGTTCACCCGCACGGCCACCAGGCGCAACACCTCGCGCTGCAGGCGCAGGCCATCGGCGAGCAGCTGCTCGTCGAGCAGGGCCTCTTGCCAGGCCACATAGGCGCGTGCGGTGAGCCCCGCGGTGGACAGGCGCGCAGCCTGGGCCAGGTCTTCGGCTTGCAGCAGCGAGGCGGCGGCCGATTGTTCGGCCTGGCGCAGCCCGCCCCAAAGGTCCAGGTCCCAGTCCAGCGTGAGTGCGGCGCTGGGGTCGAGCGCGCGTTCGCCAGTCGCGCGGCGGCTGCGGGCATCCACGGCGACTTCTGCGCCGACGATCGGCCCACGCTGGGCGCTCGCGCCGCGCAACAAGGCTTGCGCCTGCACGACGCGCTCGCGCGCGATCGCCGTGTCGGGGCTGTTGGCCAGTGCGCGCTCGACCCAGCCGGCCAAGCCTGGGTCGTTGAAGCGGGTCCACCAGCGCAGGTCGGCGTCGGTGGGCGCGGTGGCGCCGGCGGGTGCGGCGGCAAACGTGTCGCTGGACGTGATGCCGAGCGTGGGGGCCTCGGGTGGCGTGTCGAGCAACGTGGTACTGCCGCAGCCGGCGAGGGCAGTGGCCAGTGCCAGGGCGCTCAGGCGGTGAAGCGGGCGGTTCATGAAAACTCCCCGCTTTGTTGCGCAGCGGCCTGTTTCATCTCGGCGGCCAGCCGCTCGCCATGGCTGGCGCGCGGCGGCGCAAAGCGCGCCAGGCCGAGGTAGACCACGGGGGTGAGGAACAGCGTGAACACAGCGGCCAGCGAGAGCCCGCCAAAAATGACCCAGCCGATGGACGCGCGCGACTCCGCCCCCGGCCCGCTGCCCAGCACCAGCGGCAGTGCACCCAGCACGGTGGAGGCCATGGTCATCATGATCGGGCGCAGGCGGGTCGCTGCGGCCTCTCGCGCGGCCTCCATCACGTTGCGCCCGGCGTCGCGCAGCTGGTCGGCGAACTCCACCATCAGGATGCTGTTCTTCGCCATCACGCCCACCAGCAGCAGCAAGCCGATCTGGCTGTAGATGTTGATCGAGGTGCCGCTCAGGGTCATGGCAAACACCGCAGCGGCCAGACCAAACGGCACGGTGATGATCACCACCGCGGCGCTGGTGAGGCCTTCGAACTGCGCCACCAGCACGAGGAACACGACCAGCAAGGCAATCGCGAAAGTGATGGTCACGTCGCGACCGGTCTGCTCCAGCGTGGCGGCGTCGCCGCGAAACAGCAGGCCCATGCCCTCGGGAAGCTCGGACTGCGCGAGCGTGCGCAGGTCGTTCACCGCCTGCTGCAGCGGCATGCCGTCGACCGTGATGGCGCTGAGCTGCACGGCGCGCCGTTGTCCCAGGCGTTCGAGTTCGGACGGGATGGCCGTTTCTTCGAACCGCACGAACTGCGACAGGGGCACCAGCCGATCACCCTCGGGCGTGCTGGCGCGAACGCTGTAGCCCAGCAGGGCCTGCGGATCGGTGGCGCCGCGCGCCGTCGATTCGAGGAACACCGGCACGTTGCGATCGTCCACCGTGAGGTCGGTCACCTCGGTGCCGTCCACCAGCGAGCGCAGCACCACGTCCAGCCCCTCCACCGACACCCCCAGCTCGGTGGCGCGTTCCCGGTCGATGCGCAGCGTGATCTGTGGCTGCGATGCGGTGTAGTTCACGCGCACATCGCGCAGGCCGGGCAGCTCGCGTTCGATGGCGGCGGCAAAGCCGTAGGCCGCGTCGGCGATGCGGTTGTAGTCGTCGCCCGTCACCGCCATCTGCACGCTGCCGTCGCCGCCACCCACGCCCAGGCTGTTGCCACCGCGGATGCGCACGCGTGCGCCGGGCAGGTCGTCCAGCAGCCGCTGCACCCGTGCCGCCAGTTGCGCCTGGGTGAGCTCGCGCTCGCCCCAGTCGGCCAGCGGAGCGGTGATTTCCGCGCGGTTCGCATCGTTGCGCCCGGTGATGGTGAAGATGTTGTCCACCAGGCCTTCGTCCTGCAACGGGGTGACGGCGGCCAGCGCGGCTTCGAGTTGCCGGTCGCTGTAGGCCAGGCCCACACCGTCGGGCCCGTCCAGGCGGATCGAGAGCACGCCACGGTCTTCCGTTGGTGTGAGTTCCTGCGTGAGCTGCGTGTAGCTCCACACCGCCGCAGCCGCCAGCAGCGTGCAGAGGCCAGCGACCCACCAGGCCCGGCGCAGCGCGGCGGCCAGCCAACGATCGTAGGTGGATTCGGCGCGCGAGCCCCAACTGGAGAGTCGGCGCCAGAGGGGTCCAGGCGCGCGCTCGTCCGGCAGGCGCGACGCGATCATCGGGCCCAGCGAAAGCGCAACAAACGAGGAAATCGCCACCGAAATGGCCATGACAAAACCAAACTCGGCGAACAGGCGACCGGCCGCCGAGGGCAGGAAGGAGATCGGCAGGAACACCGCCACCAGCGTTGCGGTGGTGGCCACCACGGCAAAGAACACCTCGCGGGTGCCCAGCACCGCGGCCGCGCGCGGGCCCAGCCCCTGGGCACGCCGGCGCTGGATGTTCTCCAGCACCACGATGGCGTCGTCCACCACCAGTCCGGTGGCCAGCAGCAGTGCCAGCAGCGTGAGCAGGTTGATCGAGAAGCCCAGCATCCAGATGGCGGCCAGCGTGCCGATGAGCGAGATCGGGATGGCCACCACCGGCACCAGGGTGGCGCGCCACTGGCCCAGAAAGACACCCACCACCGCCACCACGATGACCACCGCCATCAGCAGGCTCACCAGCACCTCGCTGATGGCACCGCTGATGAACGAGGCGTCGTCCGACACCACCGTCACCTGCAGATCGCCCCCATCGCGGTTGATGCGCTCCACCACGGCGCGCACACCGGCTGAGATCTCCACGCTGTTGGATTGCGCCTGGCGCACGATGCCCAGGCTCACCACCGGCGAGCCGTTCAGGCGCACGTACGAGGTGGCGTCGGCCGGGCTGTAGTACACGTCGGCCACCGTGCCGAGTGCCAGATCGGGGCGCACGCGCAGCGCGCGCATTTGCCCGGGCGTGGCCACCGAGGCGTTGGCGCGCACCAGCACCTCCTGGTTGGCCGACTCCAGGCTGCCGGCGGGCACATCGACCCGCGCGCTTTGCAGCACCGTGGCGATGTCGTTCACCGAGACGTTGTAGGCCGCGAGCTTGAGCGGATCGATGCGCACGCGCATCACCCGCTGGCGGCTGCCGAACAGCGTGATGTCGGCCACGCCATCGACCGAGATCAGCTCGGGTTCGATGCGCTCTTCCACCGCCCGCGAGAGTTCATCCACCGCGAGTGACGCGCTGGACACCGCCAGCTGCATCACCGGTTCGGCGTCGGCATCGGCCTTGACGATGGTGAGGCCCTCCACGCCGTCGGGCAGCGTGCTCTCGACCCGAGCGATGGCATCGCGCACATCGTTGGCCGCGGTCACCAGGTCCACGCCGGGGTTGAACTCGATGATGACGCGCAGGTTGCCTTCTTCGCTGGCCGAGCGCACGAGGTAGACACCCGGCACGCGCGCGGCTGCGCCTTCGAGCACGCGGGTGACCTCGGCGTCCAGCGTTTCCGGTGCCGCGCCAGGCCAGTCGGCGCGCACCGCCACGATGGGCCGGTCGATGTTGGGCAGTTCGCGCACCTCCACGCCCAGCCAGGCGCCGACGCCCGCGATGACGATCAGCAGGTTGATCACGATCACCAGCCAGGGCCGGCGGATCGCGAGCGCGGGCAGGTCGCTGGCGCGGTCGTCGTTCATGGCCCGGTGCGCGCTGCGCCGCCGTTGCCGACCACGCGCACGGCAATGCCTGCACGCAGGCGTTGCACACCTTCCACCACCACCGATTCCCCGGGCTTCAATTCACCATCGATCAGCACCAGGCCGGCGGCACGGCGCACCGGGCGCGCGGGCACGCGCACCGCCTTGCCTTCGCGCACCACCCAGACGAATGAACCTTCGCGGTCCCACTGCAAGGCCAGTTCGGGCACGCTCACACGGGGCTGACCGGCGAGCCCGAGCTGCACCTGGAACGACATGCCCGAGCGCAGCACGTCGCCCGTGTTGGGGACCAGCGCGCGCATGCGCACATTGCGCGATACCGGATCGATGCGGCTGTCGATCTCGGCCACCGCGCCTTGGAACGAGCGCTCCGGGTAGGCCGGATTCGTGGCCGTGACGGCCTGGCCGATCTTGATGCGGGCCAGGTGCGCTTCGGGCACTTCGAAGTCGATGAACAGTTCCCGGCGGTCGTCCAGCGTGGTCAGTGCGGTCTCGGCGGTCACGCGGTCGCCCCGTTCCACGGTGGACAGGCCCACCACGCCGGCGAACGGGGCGCGCACCGTGCGGTCGCCCACCGCTTCGCGGGCTTGGTCGAGTTCGATCTCGGCCGCGCGCAGGGCGGCTCGTGCTTCGTCCAGCACGCTCTCGGGCACTGCGCCGGTGCCGCGTGTGCCCTCGTACCGGGTGGCCAGGGCCCTGGCCGCGTCCACGCGGGCCGCAGCCAGATCGGCGGCCAGCCGCTCGGCCCGGTCCACCAGGCGCACGAGCACCTGCCCCGAGCGCACCGTCTGCCCCGGGCGGAAGGCCACTTCGGCCACTTCGCCGGCCACAGCCGGAAAGATCACCACCGACTGGCGCGCCGAGCCGTTGCCCAGCACGGCCAGACCGATGTCGTCGTTGGCCTGCGCGCTCAAGGCCACGATGACGGGCGGTGGTGCGGGGGCAGGGGCGGGCGTTTGGGCCCACGTGGGGCCAGAGGTCACCAGCAGGGTGACCAGCATCATGGCAGGGAGTTGTTTCAGCAAGGTGTCGGCTTCTGGAAAAACAGCCGCATCGTGCGGGCGGACCCAGCGCACGCCGGGCGTGCGGCGGCGCTGTCAGCTTCGATGGAGGCGCGCACAGGGCGCGGAGTTCCCGCCGGGCGCCAATTCGTTGGCGTGCTTACAGTGGAACGGTGTAGTTCAGCGTCATGCGCCCGCCGTCCACGGTGACGATTTCGCCGGTGACGTAGCTGGCCGCGTCGCTGGCCAGCCAGGCCACCACGTCGGCGATCTCGTCGGGTTCGCCCAGGCGCTTCATGGGCGTGCGACTCAGGATCTTGTTTCGCGCCTCGTCGCTGGTGAGCACAGCCTTGGCCGCCAGTTCGGTGGCAATGGTGCCGGGCGCCACCGCATTCACGCGGATGCCGTGTTCGGCCAGTGCCAGCGCCATCACGCGGGTGAGCTGGTTGATGCCACCCTTGCTCACGTTGTAGCTGGCGATGCTGGGGATGGCCAGCACGCCGTTGACCGAACTCATGTTGACGATGGCGCCATCGCGCTGGTCCGCCATCACGCGCGCCACCGCCTGCCCCATGAGGAACGAGCCTTTGAGGTTCACACGCAGCACCTCGTCGAAGTCGTCTTCGCTCACGGCCAGAAAATCGGCCGCCTTGAAGATGCCGGCGTTGTTCACGAGCACGTCGATGCGCCCGAAGGCTGCCACGGTCTTGGCCACCACCGCGTCCACGTCGAGCTTGTCACCCACATCGCAGTGCATGTAGGTGGCGCCGAGCTCGCGCGCCAGCGCGCTGCCGGGTGCGTTGGCCACATCGGCAATGACCAGGCTGGCGCCTTCGCGCGCGAAACGGCGCACGCAGGCTTCGCCAATGCCTTGTGCACCGCCGGTGACGATGACGACGCGGCCCTGGTGGCCGAAGTGAACGCTGGAGTTTGCAGATGGATGATTCATCCGGGCATGGTACGGCGGGATCTCGACGGCGCTGGTCAGAAAATGCTGCAGGTTGCCATGGCGCTTTCAACACGGGCGCGGGTCTGGGTGATGAGGTAGTCCAGAAACACCTCGGTGCGCCGCGGCATGAACTTGCGGCTGGGCAGGGCGGCGTACATCGTGAGCCGGTCGGTGATCCAGGGGTGGAGCACGCGCACCAGATCGCCGTTCTGGATCAACGGCGCGGCCAGTTCCACGGTGGTCGCGGTGATGCCGGCACCGTCGAGCGCGGCGTGCATCAGCGTGTCGGTGTGGTTGGCCCACAGCACCGGTTGCACCTCGATGTCCACGAAGCGGGTGTCGTCGGTTTCGTGCAGCAGGCGCCAGCCCCGGCTGCGTCCGGCGGCGGGCTTGTAGCGCAGGCAGTCGTGCTGGGCCAGGTCTTCGGGGCGCGTGGGGGTGCCCCGTCGCCGCAAGTACTCGGGCGAGGCCAACAGCACGGTGACGCTGGAGAGCACCTTGCGCGCGATGACGTTCGCATCGAACGACGCCTGGGTGCCGATGAGCGTGATGTCGTAGTCCTGGATCGGCGGCTCGCGGTGCGACTCCACTTCGATGTCGAGCAGGATCTTGGGGTAGGCCTGCCGGAAACCGCTCACCAGCGGCGCGAGCACGTGCGTGGCCAGCACCGGCGGGGCCAGCAGGCGCAGCACGCCCGCGAGGTCGCTGGTCTGCGAACTCACCAGCGCATGTGCTTCGTCCAGGTCTTGCAGGATCACGCGCACCCGCTCCAGGTAGCTCTCGCCCGCGTCGGTGAGCGAGACGCGCCGGGTGGTGCGGTGCAGCAGGCGCGTGCCCAGATGTTCCTCCAGGTCGGCCACCAGCCGCGTGACCACCGCAGGCGACATGTCCATGGCACGCCCGGCCGCCGCAAATCCCCCCTCGTCGATGACTTTCTGAAAAACACGCATCGAGGCCAGACGGTCCATGAAGAGGCTCCTTAAAGGGTTTTCCCGGATGAGAAAG
>JAJNQE010000113.1 GCA_021154985.1 Hydrogenophaga sp. | reverse complement strand
GAGATGAAGGATCCTGAAGCAAACTTGAGTGGGAATTTTTGCACGAGATGCTTCGATTCTGTTGGCCTTCTTGCCAATGCGATCTTTATTAGCCGCCGGTGAAGATCTCTGTGGCCAGCTTCATGAGCGCGGCCACCGGTGCATCCAGCATGGGCAGCGTGAAAGCAATGCCCACCAAGCCGGCGGAGAGGGTGAGCGGGAAGCCGATGGCAAAGGCGTTCATCTGCGGCGCGATGCGCGAGACAAAGCCGAGCACGATGTTGACGAACATCAGCATGCCGATCATGGGCAGGGCGATCCACAGGCCGTAGCGGAACACCACCGCACCCAGTTCGTGCAGCTGCATGCGGTTCACAGAATCGAGCGCGCCGCCGCCCACGGGGAAGGTGTTGAAGCTGGCAATGACGGCCTGCAGCAGCATGAGGTGGCCGCCCATCACCACGAACAGCAGCATGGTGGTGTTGCCGAAGAATCGGCCCACGGTGCTGGACTGTGCGTTGGTCGTGGGGTCGAAGAAACCGGCAAAGTTCAGGCCCATCTGCAGGCCGATGATTTCACCCGCGAGCTCCACCGCCGAGAACACGATGCGCACCGCCAGCCCAATGGCGATGCCCACCACCACCTGCTGCATGACGACCGAAAACGCCTGCGGGTCGTTGAGCGCGATCATGGGCTGGTCGCCCAACCCGGCCTGCGCGCACACGGCCACGATGAAGGCCAGCGCCACGCGCGTGCGCAGCGGCACCGAGCGCGACGAGAAGATGGGCGCGCTGGAGAACACCGCGAGGATGCGCAGGAAAGGCCAGAACACCGGCGAGACCAGCGCCATCACCTGCGCTTCGGTGAACGTGGGCATGTCCGGTGCGCGATCTAGATCGCGTAGTTGGGGATCGACAAAATCGTGTTGCGGATGAACTCGACCATGGTCGTCATCATCCACGGCCCGGCGATGGCGAACACCGCGATGGCTGCGATCAACTTGGGCACAAAGGCCAGCGTGGCCTCGTTGATCTGCGTGATGGCCTGGAACAGGCTCACCACCAGGCCCACCACCAGCACCGTGGCCAGCACCGGGGCGGCCACCATGAGCAGCATGAAGAGCGCGTTCTGCGCCATCGTGAGAGCGGCTTGGGGATCCATGTTTACCTACTGTGCAAAGCTGGCTGCCAATGAGCCGATGAGGAGGTTCCAGCCATCGGCCAGCACGAAGAGCATGAGCTTGAACGGCAGCGCCACCAGCACCGGCGACAGCATCATCATGCCCAGCGACATCAGCACGCTGGCGACCACCATGTCGATCACCAGGAAGGGGATGAAGATCATGAAACCGATCTGGAATGCGGTCTTGAGTTCGCTGGTGACGAAGGCCGGCACCAGCACGCGAAACGGCGCGTTCTCGGCGGTCACATCGCTCGGCAACTTGGCCAGTTTGGCGAAGAGTTCAAAGTCCGACTGGCGCGTTTGCTTGAGCATGAAGGCGCGCATGGGCGCCTGGCCACGGTCCAGCGCCTGGTCGAAGGTGATGGCGTTGCGCGAGTAGGGCTCGTAGGCGTCGGCGTACACCTTGTCCAGCGTGGGGCCCATCACGAACAGCGTGAGGAACAGCGACAGACCCACGATCACCTGGTTGGGTGGGGCCGATTGTGTGCCCAGCGCCTGGCGCAGCAGCGACAGCACGATCACGATGCGGGTGAAGCCCGTCATGAGCAGCAGCACGGCCGGCAGGAAGGACAGCGCGGTGAAGAACAGCAGGGTCTGGATCGGCACCGAGTAGCTGGTGCTGCCACTGCCCTGACCGATCATCAGCGGCAGCGAGGGGCCTGCGACGGCGGGGGCGGCCGGTGCGGCGGGAACGGGCAGGGCTTGGGCCCACACACCGGCGGCCAGCAGCGCCAGCGCGCCGAAGACGAGGCCGCCGCGCATCAGGTTAACGGGGCGCATTCGGGGCCTTCATGAGTTGTGAGAGCCGCGCGGCAAAGCCGGCAGCGGGTGCAGAGGGGTCCGCCGGCACAGCGGGCAGTTCGGCGGGCAAGGGCATCTGGTGCAGCGCGGTCACGCTGCCCGCGGCCACACCGAGCACCAGGCAGATGCGGTCCGCACCCTCACCCACCTGCACCGTGACCACGCGCTGCTGCGGCCCCAGCGACAGGCTGGAGAGCACGTGCAGCGCCGGGCCGCTGTGGCCGGCAATGCCGGGCAGGCGGCGCCGCGCCCACTTGAGGGCGAACGCCAGGCCCACCATCAAGGCAAGCAGCAGCAGGGCGGGCAGAGCGTTTTGCAACATGGATCAGGTCCGACTGACGCGTTTCATGCGTTCCGAGGGCGTCACGATGTCGGTCAGGCGGATGCCGAACTTGTCGTTCACCACCACCACCTCGCCCTGCGCGATCAGGTAGCCGTTGACCAGCACGTCCATGGGTTCGCCGGCGAGTGCATCAAGCTCCACGATGGAGCCCTGCGCGAGCTGCAGGATGTACTTGATCGGCACGCGGGTGCGACCCAGTTCCACCGAGAGCTGCACCGGAATGTCCAGCACCATCTGGATGTCGTGCATCGGGTTGCCGCTGCTGCTGCCCGAGCCCGAAGGCACGGGCGTGGCCGTGGCATCGAAGACGTGCGGGCCGTCGTTCGCGTCGCCGCTGGTGACCGCCTGCTCTTCCAGGGCCTGCGCCCAGTCGTCAGCGATGGATTCTTGTGAAGGGGTTTCAGTGGACATGGTTTTCTCCGAGCCAGTTCGTATCGATTCCGCGCAGGTTGCGCTCCACGCGAAGTGCGTATTTGCCTTTGTGGGTGCCGTATTGGCCTTCAAAGATCGGCACCCCGTCCACATGCGCCTGGATGGTGGGGTTGCGATCGAGTTCGATGAAGTCGCCGATCTGCATGGCCAGCAGTTGCTCCACCGTGGCGTCTGTCTGCGCCAGCTCGGCGACCATGGTCACCTCGGCGGCCTGGATCTCGTGGCTGAGCAGCTTGACCCAGCGGCGATCGACCTCGATGGCGTCGCCCTGCACGCTGGAATACAGCACGTCGCGGATGGGCTCCAGCGTGGCGTAGGGAATGCAGATGTGCAGCGAGCCGGTGATGTCGCCGATCTCCAGCGTGAAGCTGGTGGAGACCACGATCTCGCTGGGTGTGGCGATGGTGGCGAACTGGGGCTGCATCTCCGAGCGCTGGTACGACAGCTCGATCGGGTACACGCCGCGCCAGGCTTTTTTGTATTCCTCGGACACCACGTCCACCAGGCGGTTGATCACGCGTTGTTCGGTGGGTGAGAAGTCGCGGCCTTCAATGCGGGTGTGGAACTTGCCGTTGCCACCAAAGAGGCTGTCGATCACGCCAAAGAGCAGGGTGGGTTCGCACACCACCAGGCCGTTGCCGCGCAGCGGACGGATGGCCATGATGTTGAAGTTGGTCGGCACCACCAGCTCGCGCAGGAAGGCGCTGTACTTCTGCACCTGCACCGCACCCACCGAAATCTCGGGGCTGCGGCGGATGAAATTGAACAAGCCCAGACGCAGGTTGCGGGAGAAACGCTCGTTGACGATCTCCATGGTGGGCATGCGCCCGCGCACGATGCGCTCCTGACTGCTCAGGTTGTAGTCGCGGACCGAGCCGGTGGGCGCCTCTTCCTTGGCGAGCTTCTGGCTCTCGCCCGTGACGCCTTCGAGCAGGGCGTCAATCTCTTCCTGGGACAGAAATGCGTCAGCCATGGTGGTCTGCCTGGGTCACTGAACGATGAGGCTGGAGAACAGCACCGCCTGCACCGGGTTGGGCGGCGTCTTGGACTTCTTCTTTTTCGGCTTTTCGTCGGCGTGTTCGGCTTCCGGGTCCACCACCTCGTAGCCCATCTCGTTCGAGATCGCCGCGATGATGTCCTTGGCCAGCTTGGCCTTGCCCTGCACCTGCAGCATCTCGTCGGCGGTGCGTTGCGAGATCAGCAGCAGCACCTGGCTGCGGATGCTGGGCATGTAGATCTTCACGTCGGCTTCGGTCTTGGCGTCCTGCAACTGCAGCGTGAGCCCGAGCTGGATGAAGCGGCCGCCGCCGGGATCGGCGAGGTTGACCACCATGTTTTCCAGGGGCATGAAGACCGGCGCGGTCTTGGGGTCCTTGGCCACATGGGCCGCGGGCTCGTCGTCGGCGTACTCGTCGTCTTCGGCGGTGTTTTTCTTGAGAACGAACAAGGCCCCCGCAGCGCCGATCAGCGCCAGCACCACCACGCCAATGATGATGAACAGCAGCTTCTTGCTTTTCTTCGGCGCTTCGGCAGCGGGGGCGGTGGCGGCAGCAGCAGACATGGGCATCCTTCAAATAGCCCCCGCAGGGAGGAGGGCATCACACGTGGGAAACGTGTGGGGTTTGAAGAATTATTGGGCTGCAGCCTTGGGGCCAGTCATCAGATAAGCGCCCGAAAAGGCGCTTATTCACCGTTTCGCCGCCGGGCCGTTCCCAAGGCGAAACAGCCCCCTTGGGGGCAGCGACCCGCGAAGCGGCGGAGCGTGGGGGTGCTGATCTGCCGCCGGGCCGTTCCCAAGGCGAAACAGCCCCCTTGGGGGGGCAGCGACCCGCGCAGCGGCGGAGCGTGGGGGTACGAGCTGTCAGGCGAACACGTCCAGCGGCTGGCTTCCGTCGGCTCTGGGTGCTGTCTGAGCGGGCCGCGATGCAGCGGCGGTGGGTGATGGACTGGACATCGCCACACCCCGAACACCGCTGTGTCGCGCCGCGCCCTCGTCGCCTCGCGATCCCGGCTGGCCCTGTGCGCCCACCGACACGCCACCCAGCTGGATGCCGCTCTTGTTCAGCAGATCGCCCAGCGATTCGCCCGCATGTTCGCGCAGCGAGGCGCGCGCTTCGGCGCTGTCGGTGTTGAACGCCACCTGCACCTCTTGCCCCTTCATCGAGAGCTGGATGTCGATGGCTTGCTCGTCCGCTTCACCCCCCACGCGCAGGCTGGCGTGGCGCAGGTGCTGGGTGCCCCAGTGGGTGACGGTGGGTTCCTCCGTGGCGTTGGCATCGGCGAACGGGTTGCCGGTGGATCCGTCTTTCTGCTCGAAGGCGCCGGCGTCCGATCCGGTGTGGTCCGAGCCTGTGGCGGTGTCACCCGCCGTGGCGCCAGGCACGGCGGTCGCTGTGTCTGCCGTGCGGCTGCCGGCGCCTGTGGTGGCGCTCAGGCTGAAGCCCTCGGTGCTGGACTCGCGCGTGTCGGTGGGGGCCAGTGGCACGCCGGGCGTGAGGCCAAAGCGCTCGTTGAGCGCCACCGTGCTGCGCACCTGTGATGCCTGGTTCACCGCCTGCTGGATGGCCACGGTTTCGGTGCTGCCCTGGCGCCAGTGCATGCCGGGGTTCACGCTGGTCAACCCCTCGGCTGCCCGGGTGGGGGCCTGGGGTGTGCCCGGGCGCGTGGCGTTCGCGGGCAGGGCCACCTGGCCTTTCGGTGCGGTCTCCAGCGGAGCGGGCTCCACCGGTGTCATGCCGGTGATGTCGATCTTTGCGTCGACAGCGCGGTCGGCCGAACCCACCGCGCCCGGAACGCCTGCGCTGCCGGTGCTGACAGACTGGCCTGCTGCGTCCTTGCCCGTGCCGGGCAAGCCCCAGCCCAGCAACGCAGCGAAGGGGTTCTCGGCGCCGTCTGGCGTGGTGGTGTCGCGGGCGGTGGACTCGTCTGTCACCGCGCTGGTGAGCGTGGCGGCTTCGGGCAGCACCTGCGTGCTGGCCAGCAGGCTGAGCAGGCTGGAGAACATGTCCTCGCCGTCGGTTTTGTCCTTGGGCGCGCGGGCCTGGCCCTGCGCCGGTTTGGCGGTGCTCTCCACCGGCTTGGGGGCGCTGGTGGCGTTGGTCGTGCTCATGTGCGAAGGCCTTCCTGTTGCGCCCGCGCCAGGCTCTGGCGCAGGTGGATGGCCAGCGCCATCTCGTCGGTGTTTTTCTGGTCCTGGCGCTGCACGCGGTGCTGCACCGCGAGCTGCTTGCGCTCGGTGAACTTGCGCAGGCCGGCCACGTCGCGTTCGCACACATGCACCTGACCCTGGGCGCGTTCAATGATCTCCATGCGCTCGCGCAACACGCCACGCTGGAAGTCCAGCGCGTGATCGATCTTTGCCATGAACTGGCGGTGGTGCATCAGCAGCGCGGCGTCCACGCCGGCGGCGCTGCGCACGGCCCAGCGCTGCTCGGCCTCTTGGGCGTAGGCCTGCAACTGGTCCATCTGGTCCTGCGCCAGCTGCAGCTCGCGCTGCATCTGCCCAAGCGCACCCAGCGCTTCATCGCGGCGCTTCTCGGCGATTTCAACGACCTTGTTGAGCGTCTGGATCGTGGTCATGCCTGCTTGCCTTCATAGGGGTTGTGGTGGGGTCGGTTCTGGCGCTGGGCGTTGCCGGCCTTGTCTTCCTGCAAGGCGGTCTGCAACTGCTGCAGGCTTTCGGGCAGGGTGGCGGCCTCGTTCATGTCCTGCATCAAAAAGCGCTGCAGGGCCGGGTAGAGCACGATGGCGCGGTCGGTTTCCGGGTCGCTGCCGGGCACGTAGGCACCGAGCTGGATCAGGTCGCGGCTCTTGATGTAGCGCGAGTAGGCGCCGCGGAACTTGCGCGCGAGCTCCAGGTGCACCGCACCGGCCACGTTGTGCATCACCCGCGAGGCGGAGGCCTCCACGTCGATGGCCGGGAAGTGGCCCGACTCGGCGAGCGAGCGCGAGAGCACGATGTGGCCGTCCAGGATGGCGCGCGCTGCGTCTGCAATCGGGTCCTGCTGGTCGTCGCCCTCGGAGAGCACGGTGTAGAAGGCGGTGATCGAACCCACGCCGTTCAGGCCGTTGCCGCTGCGCTCCACCAGCTGCGGCAGTTTGGCGAAGCAGCTGGGCGGGTAGCCCTTGGTGGCCGGCGGCTCACCGATCGCCAGCGCAATCTCGCGCTGCGCCATGGCGTAGCGGGTGAGCGAGTCCATGAGCAGCAGCACGTCGAGCCCATCGTCGCGAAAGCGCTCGGCGATCGCCGTGGCGTAAGCCGCGCCCTGCATGCGCACCAGCGGCGGCGCGTCGGCCGGGGCCGCCACCACCACCGAGCGCTTGCGGCCTTCGGCACCCAGGATGTCTTCAATGAATTCCTTCACCTCGCGGCCGCGCTCGCCGATGAGGCCGACCACGATCACGTCGGCCTTGGTGTAGCGGGCCATCATGCCCAGCAGCACGCTCTTGCCCACGCCGGAGCCGGCAAACAGGCCAATGCGCTGGCCACGGCCCACGGTGAGCAGGGCGTTGATCGCGCGCACGCCGGTGTCCAGCGGGGTGCGCACCGGGTCGCGGTCCATGGCGTTGAGCGGGGCCCGGTCCATCGGTTCGATGTCCACGTCGGTGATCGGGCCCATGTGGTCCATGGGGTTGCCGTGCGAATCGACCACGCGGCCCAGCAGGCCCTTGCCCAAGGGCAGGCGCAGCGTGCCGCGGTCGTCGGGCGAGGGCGGCTTGTTGGTGTGGCCGACGCGCGGCACGGTGCGGTAGGGCGCCAGCGGTGTGACGCTCGCTCCGCTGGAGAGGCCGTGGGTGTCGCCCGCCGGCATGAGGAAGGCGCGGTCGTTGGAGAAGCCCACCACCTCGGCCAGCACCGGCGCCTTGTTGCCGTTGCCGATGAGGCACTGCGATCCCACCGGCACCTTCAGGCCCACGGCTTCGAGCACCAGACCAGCCAGGCGGGTGAGCGTGCCGCGCACCTCCAGCGGGGTTTCCACGGCGGCGTTCGTCCGCACGTCGTCCATGAAATGGCTCCAGCGGCTGTCGGTGCCAAAGGTGCTGTCAGACATCGGCATCTCCGGAGTTCTGCTTCCAGGCCACGTTCATGCCGAGGTTGCCCACAGCGCGCGACCAGCGTTTTTCAATCGTGGCGTCCACCGCCGAGGTGCTCGACTCGATCAGGCAGCCACCGGGGCTGATCTGGGCGTCGGCCACGAACTCGGGCAGCGGGCTGTTGAGCGTTTCCTGCAACACGCCTTTCATGAGCGCGAGGTCGCCCGGGTTCATGCGCACGGTGGCCGGCAGGCCGTCCTCCACCAGTTGCGACAGGGCTTCTGCAATCACCGGCTTGAGGTGCTGCGGATCGGCAGCGATGGCCTGGCGCACCACCTGGCGGGCCAGGTCACAGGCCAGTTCCAGGATGTGGCGCGAGATCTTCTCTTCGCTTTTCCTCAGGTGGTCTTTGGTGTTGTGCAGCAGTTGCGCCATGCGCACCGCGGTTTCTTCGGCGGTCTTGCGCACGGTGGCTTCCAGCGCATCGCGCACCTCCTGTCCACCGGCTTCGTGCCCACGCTCGAAGCCTTCGGCGTACGCCTGCTCACGCGCTTCCTGCAAGGCTTCGCTCGTCACCCCCTCGGTCTTGTCGCTGGCGGGCGCGTGCAGGTGCGCGTCGCTGCCGTCCACCGCCGAAAAATGCCAGGCGGCCACGCCTTCGATTTCTTCGCGCGGAATGAAGCGGGAATGGGGATTGGGTTTGGAGGCCATGGTCAATGTCCGATCACGGTCATACGAAGGCTTCATCCTCACCGCCGCCGCCGATCATGATCTGGCCCTCGTCGGAGAGCCGGCGCACGATCTTCAGGATTTCCTTCTGCTGGGTCTCCACCTCCGACAAGCGCATCGGGCCACGCGATTCCAGGTCTTCGCGCAGCGCCTCGGCCGCGCGGGTGGACATGTTGGAGAGCACCAGTTCGCGCAGCTCGATGGTGGCGCCTTTGAGCGAGACCACCAGCGAATCGGTGGAGACCTCCTTGAGCACCAGCTGAACCGACTTGCCATCGAGCTTGAGCAGGTCTTCGAACACGAACATCTTGTCCATGATCTTTTGCGCGAGCTCGGCGTCGAACTCGCGGATCGAATCGATCACCGAGGTCTCGATCTGTGTGCCCATCATGTTGATGATCTCGGCCGCGGTTTTCACGCCACCCATGGACGTCTTGCGGATCTTGTCGCCGCCGGCGAGCACCTTGTAGAGCACTTCGTTGAGGTCTTTCAGCGCCGTGGGCTGGATGCCTTCGAGCGTGGCGATGCGCAGCATCACCTCGTTGCGGGTGCGCTCCGTGAAGTTCTTCAGCACACCGGCGGTCTGGTCGGATTCGAGGTGCACCAGGATGGCGGCCACGATCTGCGGGTGTTCGTTGCGCAGCAGCTCGGCAATGGACAGCGGGTCCATCCACTTCAGGCTCTCGATGCCCGAGACATCACCGCCCTGCAGGATGCGGTCGATCAGCAGCGAGGCCTTGTCGTCGCCCAGGGCGCGCTTGAGCACGGCGCGAACGTAGTTGTCGGTGTCGGACACCAGCAGGCTCTGCGACGACGCCGCGCCGGTGAACTTCTGCATCACCTGGTCCACACGCTCGTGCGAGACCGATTTCGTCTTGGCAATCGTCTCGCCGAGTTTCTGCACTTCTTTCGGGCTCAGGTGCTTGAACACCTCGGCCGCCTCTTCCTCGCCGATCGACATGAGAAAGATCGCGGCGTCCTGGATTCCCTGGTCTTCCATGTTCTAGTTCCTTGTCAATGCGCAGCAAAACTCGTCGATCGGAGCGAGGTGGCTTGGTCCAGGGGCACCGAGGGTCCGGCTCCGCCGGCCCCAGGTGCCGTCCCCCTCCCGCCGCAGGCGAGAGAGGGGGAAGCCGCGAAGCGGCGCAGGGGGTGGCGCCGGCTCATGCCGGTGCCTCACCATTGACCCAACCCTTGACGATGTTGGCAACCGCCATCGGGTTCTCGAGCGCCAGGCGCTTGGCGTCCGTGAGGCGCTGGTTCTCGGGTGTGGGTTCGTTGCTGGGCATCGGCAGGCCCGGGCGCTCGGGGGCTTCGTTGAGCACGGCGTTGAGCGGTTGCAGGGCGGTGTCGTCGCGGCGCACCACCGGTGTCTTGAGCAGCTTGAGGCCGGGGCGCACCATGCCCATGAGCACCAGCAGGCCCAGACCGACCATGCCCAGCGGCCAGGCCAGGCCACGCAGGGTTTCCTGGTTCTCGGCCTGCTGCCACCAGGCGGGCTCGGCCACTTCGCTGGTCTTCTCCACATTGAACGGTGCGTTGACCACGTTCACCGAGTCGCCACGGACCTGGCTGAAACCGATGGTCTCGCGCACCAGGGCGGTCATCTGTTCCAGCTGCGCGGCGGGAATGGCCACGGTGGTTTCCTTGCCCGCCTTGTCCACGGTGGTGCGGTGGTTGATCACCACCGCTGCGCTCAGGCGCCTGATCTGGCCGCTGGATTCGCGCACCACCTTCACCGTCTTGTCCACTTCGTAGTTCACCACCGACTCGCGGCGCATGGAGCCGGGTTTGTCGGTGCCACCTTGGGCGGCCACACCCACGGGCGCGGCGGTGCCGTTGATGGGGGCGGTGCCGGTGGCGGGGGGCTGGTTGCTCACGGCACCGGGCACGCCAGCGGGCTGGGCTGCGCCGGGCGAGCCGTCTTCCACGGTTTGCTGGCTGCGCACCGCGCTGGTGTCGGGGCTCTGGTTGGGTTTGTGCTCTTCGCTGGTGGACTCTACCATGGAGAAATCCACGTCGGCGCTCACCTGCGCCTTCACGTTGTTGCGGCCCACCAGCGGCTCCAGCATGTCCATGATGCGGCGCGTGTAGAGCTGTTCGATCTGCTGCGTGTACTGCAGTTTCTGGGTGTCGGCGCCCTGGGCTTGCGCGTCGGGCGGGGCCGAGAGCAGGTTGCCCGCGTCGTCCACCACGCTCACCGCCTTGGGGTTCATCTCGGGCACGCTGCTGGCCACCAGGTGCACGATGCCGGCGACCTGCGCGCGGTCGAGCGTGCGCCCGGCGTGCAGCGTGAGCAGCACCGAAGCGCTGGGCTTTTGCTGTTCGCGGAAAAAGCCGTTCTGGTTGGGCAGGGCCAGGTGGATGCGGGCGCTCTGCACGGAGGAGAGCGACTGGATCGAGCGGGTGAGTTCGCCTTCAAGCCCGCGCTGGAAGGTCAGGCGCTCCTGAAACTGGGTCATGCCGAAGCGGTTGGCTTCCATCTGCTCGAAGCCCGAGACCGAACCTTTGGGCAGACCTTGAGAGGCCAGGCGCAGGCGCGTGTCGTGCACCTTGTCGGCCGGCACCATGATGGCCTGGCCGCCCTCGGCGTGTTTGTAGGGCACGTTCATCTGCGAGAGCTGGGCCACGATGGCGCCGCCGTCCTTGTCGCCCAGGTTGGCGTAGAGCACGCGGTACTCGGGCTGGCGGCCCATGAAGAAGAAGGCCAGGGCGATCGCCAGCAGGGCCAGCGCACCCAGACCCAGCTTGATCTTCTGGGCCTGATCCATGCGCGAGAGTCCTTCACTGAGAGCGCTGCGGCTCGCGGGCTGGAGTTCTATCGGTGCCAGGGTGGTGCTCATGGGTGCAGGGCTCGGGTAGAAGGTCGATTTCGGGACGATGTACATCCCGTTGCAACCGATTATTCGGTCCCACCCCCTGCGCCATAGCCTCGATAAGGCCGTGCTTTGTGCCCTTATTCCCGTCTCGTGGCCGAGGCCTGCCGCCTAGCATCAAGGCGTCAACTTTTGTCGAAGGATTCCGCCATGGACATGCGCATTTCACCCCTGACCAGCCAGGCACTCACCGGTGTCGGCGCCCCCCAGCTCAAGCGCCCCGGCGGCGTGGGCGGTGCCGGCGGCGTTGAAGGCGGCTTTGCCGCCAACCTCAAGGACGCGCTCAAAAGCGTGAGCGAGTCCCAGAACGAAGCCTCGCGCCTGCAGACCCAGGTGCAACTGGGCAACCCCAAGGTGAGCCTGGAAGAGACCATGCTGGCGATGCAGAAGTCGCAGGTGGGTTTCCAGGCAACGTTGCACGTCAGAAACAGAATGGTCCAGGCCTACACAGACATCATGAACATGGGGGTCTGACACGGTCTCTCCGGAGCGCGTGTCTGAGTCCAGAGATGCCGAGGAACTGGCTTTGCCAGGCCTCAGGCATCGTCCCCCCGGGGGGAAGCCGCGAAGCGGCGCAGGGGGGGCTTCCCATCTAGTGCATCGGCTGCGGTTGGTTCTTGTCGATCAACTGCGAGAGGTCGTTCAACCACGGCTCGGCCAGGTTGCGGATCTCGGCGTCGGTGCGCAGGATGCGCTGCATGATCCGGGTCTTTTCCTTGCGCTCTTCGGGCGCCAGGGCATCGGTTTTGGCCTTGTAGCGCAGTTGCGCAATCAGCACCGCGCACGCGCCTTCAAGGCGCACCACCTGGTCCCAGTTTTCCGACTTCGCTGCGTCGAGCATCTGACTGCTCGTGCGCTCGATCGCTTTGTAATAGTCCAGCAAACTGTGCTCCATGTCAGGCTCCCTGCAGGGCGCCAGCTCGGATCTGCTTCCAGGAGTCCGCCAGCGGTTCGATGAGGTTGAGCACCTCCTGAATCGGTGCAGCGTCGTTGCGCAGGTTGGCCAGGGTGAGGCGCTGCACGCTGTATTCGTACAGACCCTTCAGGTTGCCGGCGAGTTCGCCGCCTTCCTGCAGGTTCAGGCCGGCCTTGAGGCCTTCTTCCACGATGCGGATGGCCTTGCCGATGGCCGCACCCTTGCTGGCCACGTCGTTGCGTTCCATGGCGCCGCGCGCCAGGTTCAGGCTCTGGATCAGGGCGTCAAACAGCAGGCTGACCAGCTGGTGCGGGTCGGCCGTCTGGACGCCGGTGTCGACGGAGACACGTTTGTAGGTGGACGCTGCGCGGGTGTTGACAGAGGTGAACATGGCTGGGTTTCCTGAGGTCTGATACCTATCTGTATCGACAGCGGGCGGGCGGACTGTAGGCATGAGCGGCAGCATTTGCGGGCAGAAATGCGTGCTTTACACCGCCTTGCCGAAGCCATCAGCGCAGCAACGAGAGCACGCCCTGTTGCGCCTGGTTGGCCTGGGCCACCATGGCGGTGCCAGCCTGCTGCAGGATCTGGGCCCGCGACAGGTTGGAGGTTTCCTTGGCGAAGTCGGCGTCGACGATGCGGCCGCGGGCTGCGGAGATGTTCTCGCCCGTGATCTGGATGTTGGCCACGGCGTTCTCGAAGCGGCTCTGCAGCGCGCCGAGGTCGGCGCGAGCCGAGTTGATGGTGGTCAGTGCCTTGTCGGCGATGGTGATCGCCTGGCCTGCGCCGACCACGGTGGTGACGTCCAGGTCTTCCAGCCGTTGTACCCAGGAACCTGCGGGGCCACCAAACAAGCCCAAGGTGCCGAGACCCGCGGCGCTGCTGGTCCCCGCGTTGATGTTGAAGCCTGCTGCTGCGCCGCTGCTGTCCACCCAATCGGTGACGGAATCGAGCGACATCTGGGTGGTGTTGGGGACTGCGCGCGCGATCAGCCCGGTTTCCGAGGTCGCAGCGTTGAAGGCTGTCTCCATCTTCTTCGTGACTTGCGCTGCCGTGTCCCCCAGCGCAACCTCCACATTCCCCACCGGGATGATGTTTCCCTTCGGGCCGGTCACCGATATGCCGGTGATGGTGCCCGCCGAAGTGGCTGTTCCCGCGGCCCAGGCCACGCCCATCGTGGTGAGGAACGTGGCGCTCCCGAGACTCTCGGCGCGCACGTCAGCCGTGCTCTGGACAGAGATAGCCTCGCCGGCGTTGGCGCCGACCTGGAAGGTGGCGTTGGCGAACGAGCCGTCGAGCAGCTTGGTGCCGTTGAACGAAGTCGTTTTCGCAACGCGATCGATCTCCTGGCGCAACTGGCCCGCTTCAGCCTGCAGGGCGGTGCGGTCGCTGGTGTTGTTCGAGGCGTTGGCCGATTGCACAGCCAGTTCGCGCATGCGCTGCAGCATGTCGCCCACTTTGCCCAAAGCGCCTTCAGCGGTTTGTGCCAGCGAGATGCCGTCGTTGGCGTTGCGGGCGGCCACGTTCAGGCCACGCACCTGGGCGTTCATGCGCTCGGAGATGGCCAGGCCGGCAGCGTCGTCTTTCGCGCTGTTCACGCGCAGGCCGGATGAGAGGCGCTGCATGGAGGTGGCCAGCGAGCTGGAGGTGGTGCCCAGATTGCGCTGGGCGGTCATGGACATGACGTTGGTGTTGATGGTGGTCATGAACGGCTCCTTGGATCAGAAAAAAAGGCGGTTGCACGGACCACCGCACAACCGCCTTGCAGGCAACGCCCGCTGTTCGATCAGCGCAGCAGCGAGAGCACGCCCTGCTGAGCCTGGTTGGCCTGGGCCACCATGGCGGTGCCGGCCTGCTGCAGGATCTGTGCGCGCGACAGGTTCGACGTTTCTTTGGCGAAGTCGGCGTCCACGATGCGGCCGCGGGCTGCGGAGATGTTCTCGCCGGTGATCTGGATGTTGGCCACGGCGTT
>JAJNQE010000109.1 GCA_021154985.1 Hydrogenophaga sp. | reverse complement strand
CTTTCTCGTAAAACTCCAGCAAGGCCTTCTTGCTCATGAACATGGAGTCGATGATCTCGCGGTCCAGCAGCGAGACCTTGGACTTGAGCACGATGGTCTTGCCGCTTTTGGTGATCAGCTCCATCTTCACGTCGCGCGCCTTGTCCAGCGTCATGGACTTTTCGCCATGGTAGAAGTCGCCCGCGTGCATGTGCGACACATGCGAACGCGAGGCCTGGCTCCACTCGCCCATGCTGTGCGGGTTCTTGCGGGCGTATTCCTTCACGGCGCGGGGCGCGCGGCGGTCCGAGTTGCCTTCGCGCAGAACCGGGTTGACTGCACTGCCGGTGCACTTGGCGTAGCGCGCGCGCAGCTCTTTTTCTTCGTCGGTTTTCGGGTTTTCCGGGTAGTCGGGGATCTTGTAACCCTTGGCCTGCAATTCCTTGATGCACGCCACCAACTGCGACACCGACGCACTGATGTTGGGCAGCTTGATGATGTTGGCCTCAGGCTTGAGGGTCAGCTTGCCCAGCTCGGCCAGGTAATCTGGCACCCGCTGTTCTTCGGTCAGGCACTCGGGAAAAGCCGCCAGCACGCGGGCAGCCACCGAAATGTCACTCGTTGCCACGTTGATGCCGGCCGGCGCCGCGAACGTGCGGATGATCGGCAGGAACGCACTGGTCGCCAGCAGAGGGGCTTCGTCCGTCAGGGTGTAAATGATGGTGGGTTGCTGGCTGCTCATCGCTGATCTCCAAAATTGTTGGGGTAGGGCCAATCTGACGGCTCCGCGCAGCTGATGCCGAAGTGCCAGATGAGGCCACCCGACATTTTGCTTTCCACAGCGCTCACCAACCGCCGCTTTTTGAAGCCCTATCTCACGATGCAAAAAGTCGGATGAAATTTCCGTGTTCTTTTCTGTGAGGCGGCCAACAAAAAGGGCCCGAAGCCTGCGCTTCGAGCCCTGTCACCCAACCGGCGAGCCTCAGGCGAAGTTGGCTTCGGCGAACGACCAGTTCACCAGCTTGTCGAGGAAGGTTTCCACGAACTTGGGACGGGCGTTGCGGTAGTCGATGTAGTAAGCGTGTTCCCACACGTCCACGGTCAGCAAGGCTTTGTCGCCGGTGGTCAGCGGGGTGCCGGCGGCGCCCATGTTGACGATGTCGACCGAACCGTCGGCCTTCTTCACCAACCAGGTCCAGCCCGAGCCGAAGTTGCCCACGGCGGACTTCACAAAGGCTTCCTTGAAGGCGGCGTAGCTGCCCCACTTGGCGGTGATGGCCGCGGCCAGCGCGCCCGATGGCTCGCCGCCGCCGTTGGGCTTCATGCAATTCCAGAAGAAGGTGTGGTTCCAGATCTGCGCGGAGTTGTTGTAGATGCCGCCGCTGGATTTCTTGACGATGGACTCCAGGTCCATGGCTTCGAATTCGGTGCCCTTTTGCAGGTTGTTGAGGTTGACCACATACGCGTTGTGGTGCTTGCCGTGGTGGAACTCCAGCGTTTCGCGGCTGTAGTGGGGAGCCAGGGCGTCCAGGGCGTAGGGCAATGCGGGAAGGGTGTGTTCCATGGGGTTCCTCGTGAGTGCTGTTGTTGAAGGGCTTGCCGCGGGGCCGGGCAAGCCTGCGATCAGGCGGTCATTGTAGGCACGGGTCTGTGCAGCGACGGTGTCAGGGTTTCTGAGGGCACGCCTCCACCCGAACGCCCAGCGTGCCGTCGGCCAGTGTGGCGTTGAGCGCCTGCCCGGTTTGTGCCTGCGCCGCGCGCGTCACCGCCACGCCCTGTGCGTCGGTGAGGAACGCGTAGCCGCGCTCCAGCACCAGTTGGGGGTCCAGCAGACCCAGGGAGAGTTCGCAGCGCTGCAGCCGGTGCTGTTGCGCATCAACAGAGCGGCGCAGGGCCAACGGGAGTTGGGTCTGCAGCACGTTCAAGCGATGACGCCGCTGCTGGGTGGTGAGCATCCAGCCGCTCTGCAAGCGGTGTTGCAAGCGCGCGAGTTGCTGCAGGCTGTCGTGCAGGCGCGCAGAGGGGCGGCCCATGCGCTGTGCCAGGCGGTCCAGTCGCTGGCCTCGCTGGTCGATGTTGGACCAGGCGCCCGCGTCCAGCCGCTCCTGCAAGTAATCGAGCTCCCCCACCCGCTGCTCGCGAGCAGGCGCGCTCAACTCGGCCGCTGCGGTCGGCGTGGGCGCCCGCAGGTCGGCCACGAAGTCGGCCAGGGTGAAGTCGGTCTCGTGCCCCACGCCGCAGACCACCGGCATGGGCGCCTGCGCGATCAACCGCACCAGTTCGGGGTCGTTGAACGACCACAAATCCTCCAGCGAGCCGCCGCCGCGCACCAGGAGCAACACCTCGCTTTCACCAGTCTCAAGGTGGCGTCGGTAGGCGGTTTGCAAGGCAGCACACAGCTCGGCCGGTGCCTGCGCGCCCTGCACCGAAGCGGGATAGATCACCACGGGCAGGTGAGGCACGCGCCGCCTCAGCGCAGTGACCACATCGCGCAGGGCGGCCGCCCCCAACGAGGTGACCACACCGATGCTGCGGGGCTGGGGAGGGAGGGGCCTTTTCCGCACTGCATCGAACAAACCCTCGGCTTCCAGCTGGGCCTTGAGGCGCAGGAACTGCTCGAACAGCGCGCCCTGCCCGGCCGGCTGCAGCGCCTCCACAATGAGTTGCAACTCACCGCGCGCGCCGTACACATCGAGCTTGCCGCGAGCTTCCACGAGTTGTCCATCGCGCGGGCTGAAGCTCAGTTGATCGGCCGCGCGCCGAAACATGGCGCAGCGCACCTGCCCGGTTTCGTCTTTCAGCGCGAAGTAACAATGGCCGCTGGCTGCGCGGGAAAAGCCCGAAATCTCGCCCCGAACCGCCACCGGATTGAACCGGGCCGCCAGGGTGTCCGCCACCGCTCGCATGAGCGGTCCAACCGCCCACACACGCCCCGTCGCCGCTGCCTGCGGCGGTGAAAATGCTTCAGCCACAGGCGTCTCCCGCGCAAAAGTGTCCACAGGCCGCATGGATACTGGTGATGGGCAGGGAGCGGCCAGCACTGACGGGCTCGGGTGAATAGCGCATTGATTCGAAAGCGTTTTGCACTGCCTGTTTGCTGATCGTTCTGACAAAAGCCAAGCCCGACGCAGGCCCGCACCCGATGCCTACCGGGTTCTTCACAAAGTTATCCACAGAATCTGTGCAAGACATCGCCAGGCAGTGCGGAGGATGGGGAGGGGGGTTGGGATGCCGACGGCGGGTGCTCACCACCCCTGAGACATAATCGGCCGACCGACTAGCGCCGAGCAACCCAACGGCACACGCCTGGAGTCCAGACTTGCTTTCCATCATACAAGCCGCAGGTTGGCCGATCTGGCCCCTGATCATCTGTTCCGTCCTCGGATTGGCCTTGGTCATCGAGCGCTTCGTGAGCCTCAAAACCGCCAAGATCATCCCGCCAAAATTGCTGGATGAGGCCATCATGGTGTCCCGCAATGGCGTGCCCGGCCCCGACGTGGTGACCCAGCTCGAACAGAACTCCGTGCTGGGCGCGGTGCTGGCCAGCGGCTTTCGCACCTTCAACAGCAATCCACGCGCCAGCGAAGACGACCTGCGCGCCAGCCTGGAAGGCGCAGGACGCCAGGCTGCGGCGCAGTTGCAGCGCTACCTCGGCGCGTTGGCCACCATCGCATCGGCCGCACCTTTGCTGGGCCTGCTGGGCACCGTCATCGGCATGATCGAAATCTTCGGCTCGCAAGGTGCCACGGGCGCGGGCGGCGTGCCCGGCATGGGCGACCCGGCGCAACTGGCGCGGGGCATCTCGATCGCTCTGTACAACACCGCTTTCGGCCTGATCGTGGCCATTCCAGCCCTGATTTTCTGGCGCTACTTCCGGGCCCGCGTGGACAGTTACCTGCTCAGCCTCGAACTGGCCGCCGAACGCTTTGCCCGCCACCTGCTGAACCTGCGCAAGCACTGAAGCCATGAACTTCCGTCCCGGCACGCGCGACGAGCCCGAGATCAACCTGATCCCGTTCATCGACATCCTGCTGGTGGTGCTCATCTTCCTGATGCTCACCACCACCTACAGCAAGTTCACCGAGCTCAACGTCAACCTGCCGGTGGCCGACGCACAGGCACCCAAGACCAACAAGCGCGAAGTGGTGGTTGCCGTCGGCAGCGACGGCCGCTACTCGGTCAACAAACAGGTGCTGGAAGGCACGGGTGTGGACTTGCTCACCAGCGCGCTGGCAGGGGCCTCCGAAGGCAATGCCGAGACGGTGATCATCATCAGCGCCGATGCGGCGGCTTCGCACCAGTCGGTCATCAACGTGATGGACGCCGCCAGGCGGGCTGGCCTCGTGCAGATCACGTTCGCCACGCAGCAGACCGGCACCGCCGCTGCCCGCAGCAAGCCCTGAGCGGCTTCACCTCGACCTCCAATGAGTCAGGCCCGCTGGCAGGCCCTGTGGCTGCTCAACTCGCAGCAGCGCGGCTGGCTCGCCCGGGCTCTCTGGCCCGTGTCGCTGGCGTACGGGGCGCTCATCGCAATTCGACGCTGCCTGTACCAATGGGGCCTGAAGCAGAGCCACCGCCTCAACGTGCCGGTGGTCGTCATCGGCAATGTGGTGGTGGGCGGCGCCGGGAAAACGCCCACGGTGATTGCGGTGGTCAACCACCTGCGTACCCAGGGTTGGCGGCCTGGCGTGGTGTCGCGTGGTCACGGCCGGCGAAGCCAGGCGTTGGTGCATGTGCGGCCGGACACCGCGCTGTCCGACAGCGGTGATGAACCCGCCCTGATCCACCGCCGGACCCAAGTGCCGGTCTGCGTGTCGGCCAACCGCGTGGCCGCCGGCCGGGCGCTGCTGCATGCGCACCCGGAGGTGGACATTCTTGTCTGCGACGATGGCCTGCAGCACCTGGCCCTGCAGAGAGACCTGCAGATCATCGTGTTCGACGACCGCGGCGCGGGCAATGGCTGGCTGTTGCCGGCCGGGCTGCTGCGAGAACCTTGGCCGCGAGGCACCCACGCGCGTTCAACCGATCTGGTGCTGCACCAGCGCCGCGACGATGCAACGGCCCGGCCCCTCGCGTGCGCGCCCGGCACGCCGGTGTTCAGCGCGTTGCGGCGCCTGGCCGACCACGCCGTGGGGCCTCGGGGCGAACAGCGACCACTGGACGACCTGCGCGGGCAAGGCCTGACGGCGGTGGCCGGCACGGCGAGGCCCGGCGTCTTCTTCGACATGCTGCGCGCCCGCGGCATCGAGCCCGCGACGGAAGTGGCCCTGCCCGACCACGCAGATCTGTCGGACTACGCCGCGCTCCTGCGGGACGGTTCAACCACCCTGCTCTGCACCGAAAAAGACGCGGTCAAACTGTTTCCTGCACTCATCGCCAGCCCGGCAGGCCCGCATCCGCAGGCCTGGGCCGTGCCGCTGGAGCTCGCCCCCGATGCCGCCTTTTTCAGCGCCCTGGACGAGCGCCTCCAAGCCCTGACACGCCGCGCCTGAGCCGGCACGGCGGCCAGTCGCACGACTATCATTCCGCCATGGACACCAAACTGCTCGAACTGCTGGTCTGCCCCGTGACCAAAGGGCCCCTGATCTTCAACCGCGACAGCCAGGAACTGCTGTCGCGCAGCGCGCGTCTGGCCTACCCGGTGCGCGACGGCATACCGATCTTGCTGGAACACGAAGCCCGCCCCCTCACCGACGAGGAAGCCACCCGACCCAACGCCCCCACACCGCAGCCATGAGCCTGCACGAGGCTCCGGGGCGCTTCACGGTCCTGATTCCCGCACGCCTGGCCTCCACCCGGCTGCCCGACAAACCCCTGGCCGATATCGGCGGACTGCCCATGGTGGTGCGTGTGGCGCGGCAGGCGCTACGCAGCGCTGCCCAGCGCTGCGTGGTGGCGGCCGACGACATGCGCATCGTGCAAGCCTGCGAAGCCCACGGCGTGAATGCCATCCTGACCCGCGTCGATCACTTGAGCGGCAGCGACCGCCTGGCCGAAGCTTGCACAGTGCTCGGCCTGGCCGACGACGAGGTGGTGGTCAACGTGCAGGGCGATGAACCCTTGATCGACCCCGGTCTCATCAACGCCGTGGCGCAGGAGCTCCACGCCAGGCCCGACTGCGTGATGAGCACGGCGGCCCACGCCATCGACGAACTGGCGGACTTTCTCAACCCCAATGTGGTCAAGGTGGTGTTGGATCGGCAGCGCACCGCCCTGTACTTCAGCCGCGCTCCCATCCCCTGGTGGCGAGACGGCATGGCCAGTGGTGCGTTGGCGGCGTTGCCCGAACCGCGACCGCTGCGTCACGTGGGTGTGTACGCCTACCGCGCCGGATTTTTGCGGCGCTTTCCCGGTCTTGAACCGGCGCCCCTGGAGGCCACGGAATCCCTGGAGCAGCTGCGTGTGCTCTGGCACGGCGAACGCATTGCCGTGCACCTGAGCCCGGTGGCGCCCGGTGCCGGCGTCGACACCCCGCAAGACCTTGAGCGGGTCCGCCGGCTGCTGTCGCAAGGCTGATCCCATACCCGATGAGCATGGCGTTTGCAGCCGTGCCGTGTAAGCCGGGAGCGAGGATGTGCATGCTATCCTCGAATGGTCGCCCCGGCCCCACGCCCAGGGGCAGCCGCTCGAGACAAGCGGCCAAGCCATTCAAGTACCAAAGAAGGAAAGCGATGAGACTGATTTTGTTGGGCGCGCCGGGAGCCGGCAAAGGAACGCAGGCGACGTTCATCTGCCAGAAGTACGGCATCCCCCAGATTTCCACCGGCGACATGCTGCGTGCCGCCGTGAAGGCCGGCACGCCGCTGGGCCTGCAGGCCAAGGCGGTGATGGAGTCCGGCGCACTGGTCAGCGACGACCTGATCATCAACCTGGTGAAAGAGCGCATCGCGCAGCCCGACTGCAGCGGCGGCTTTTTGTTCGACGGCTTTCCCCGCACGATTCCACAGGCCGACGCCATGAAATCGGCGGGCGTCAAACTCGACTACGTGCTCGAGATCGACGTGCCTTTTGACGCCATCATCGAGCGCATGAGCGGTCGCCGTTCGCACCCGGCTTCGGGCCGCACGTACCACGTGAAATTCAACCCGCCCAAGGTCGAGGGCAAGGACGACGTGACTGGCGAGCCTCTGATCCAGCGCGAAGACGACAAGGAAGAAACCGTGAAGAAGCGGCTGGAGGTCTACAGCGCGCAAACCCGCCCGCTGGTGGACTACTACAGCAGCTGGGCGCGCAACGATGCAGCTGCAGCACCTCAATACCGCGCCATCAGCGGCATGGGCTCGGTCGAAGACATCACCGCGCGAGCCTTCGAGGCGCTGTCGACGTAAAACGAATTTGCCCAACAAAAAACCGGCCTTGAGCCGGTTTTTTGTTGATCGCGCAGCGCCCGAAGGATCAGGCCGGGCTGGAGCGCAGCCCGTACGCCTTGCCACCGACGAACACGTATTCGGCGCGCACGATGGCTTCGCCCGCTTCGTCCTTGAACGTGAATCCGACCAGGGACAGCGACTCGCCGTTTTTGATCTCGGGCATTTGCCACTGGCCCAGGCGGAACAAGGGCGCCAGCTCGATCTCCCACCGCCGGTCGCGCCGCGTGGGCACGACCGCCTTGGCCAGCAGTGCAGGACCGTCCACACCCGCGGTCTGGGCCGGCAGGGCGCGCTGGACCAGATCGGCGGGCACGCGCAGGTTCTCGGGCAACTCCAGCGCCAGCTCCACGTGAGGATTGCGCCAGCGCACGTTGGCGGCTTTGCCTTCCAGGTAAATCGGCCGCCCCTGGTCAAAACTGCTCCAGCCGTGGTGGGCCAGTGCGCCGGTGGCCACACCGCCCCAACCGAGCGCGGCGACCGCTTGAACAAATTCACGTCGATGCATGGCGTTTTCCTTCAGACATAAGCGATCCAGCGACCACAGGTGATCACGAGGATCCAGATCAAGGTGGACAAAAGCAGGCTCACACGGGCGGTGGTGTCCTGGAGCTGCAGCGAACGGCGCGCATGGAACCAGCCCGCATTGCAGCCGGCCAGCATGATCAGCGCCATCTTCGCTGTGAACACGCGGTTGGCCAACAGTTCCCCGGGCTGGGTGCCAAACATCAACAAACCCGTCACCACGGCCAGGCCGAACCCCACGCCCACCAGCCCGAGGCTCAGCCTGGCCAGCGGTTCAACCGGCAACGCCGAGGCCCAGCCGAACACGCGCAGTTCCAGCAACACCAGATTGCCCAGGATCAGGGCCACGCCGATCAGGTGCGCCACCTCCAGCATCGGATAAGCCCAGGGATGGGCGCCCAGTGCCACCAGCATCTCAGGCCTCCAGCAAACGCAAGACCAACGCCAGGCGCGCCTTTAGGGGCGACAGGCCGGCCGAATCCGGCAAGGGTTGGCCCGCGTGCGGCACCACCCGGCCCTGCGCACACCGGCTCGCCACCACCACCTCGACACCGTTGGCCCGTGCATCCCTCAGCGCGGCCAGCAGATCGTCGTGCACGGTGCCGTTGCCTGTGCCGGCCACCAAGATGCCGCGCAGCGCTCCCGCCGGGCTGGTGTGGCCCAGCAGCGCTCGCACCAACTCGCCATCGGCGTTCGCGTGGCTGAAGATCAGCTCCACGCGCGGCAATGCCGCCGCACCCAGCAGCCGCTGCAACGCTGCGGCATCAAAAATCCCCTCTTCCACTGCCTGCGGCCAGGGTCTGAACAGGCGCAGTTGAGCCTCTTCCACACACCCCAGCGCACCCGCGTCACCGGAGTCGAACGGATCTGTTCGGTACGGATGGACCTTGGCCACGTCCACGGCACTGTGGATGCGCCCGGCGCACACCACCACCACGCCGCGGGCCTGCGGATGCAAGGCCACTGCCACCGCATCGCTCAGGTTCTGCGGCCCGTCGGGCACCAGCGCCGTGGCCGGCCGCATCGCACAGGTCAGCACCACCGGCTTCGCAGGCTTGAGCAAGGTTTGCAGCAAAAAAGCGGTTTCCTCGATCGTGTCGGTGCCGTGCGTGATCACGATTCCGGCCACCTCGGGGCGATCCAGGTGCGCGGCCACACGCGCGGCCAGCGCCTGCCACACGCCCAGCGTCATGTCTTTGCTGTTGATCTGCGCGACCTGCTCCACGTCCAAAGGACACGCTGACAGCGCCGGCACCATGGCCACGAGATCGCTCACCGAGACCTGCCCCGCCACGTAGCCCACGTTGTCGTTTGCCCGGGTTGCCCGTCCGGCGATCGTGCCGCCCGTGCCCAACACCACGAGGCGGCGCGCCTGGTTTGCATTCACCACTTGCCAAGTCCTTTGAACTGGTTAAAAATACAGCCACTGGATAAGAAAACAGTGACGCACCGATCGGATACCCCGCCCGGTGAGGCATCCACCCCGATGAGGTCCACATGCTAGACATGCCCGCCACCCCACCCAAGCTCACCGCCCGGCAACAGCAAATTCTGGAATTGATCCAGACCGCCATTGCCCGCACCGGTTCCCCGCCCACGCGCGCCGAGATTGCCAGCGAACTCGGTTTCAAGTCGGCGAACGCAGCCGAAGAGCACTTGCAGGCCCTGGCACGCAAGGGCGTCATCGAGCTGGTCAGTGGCACCTCTCGCGGCATCCGCCTGCGCAGCGAAGATCTGCGCTCCATCAACGATTCGCGCGGGCGCCAGCTTACACTCCCGCTCCCCAGCCTGGCCCAGCTCATGCTGCCCCTGATCGGTCGTGTGGCCGCTGGTTCACCCATCCTGGCGCAAGAGCATGTGGACCAGACCTACCACGTGGAGCGCAGCCTGTTCCAGCGCGAACCCGACTACTTGCTCAAGGTGCGTGGCATGTCCATGCGCGACGTCGGCATCATCGACGGCGACCTGCTCGCGGTGAAATCGTCGAAGGAAGCCAAAAACGGACAGATCGTGGTGGCCCGCCTGGGTGACGACGTGACCGTCAAACGCTTCATGCGGCGCCAAAACGTGATCGAACTGCACGCCGAAAACCCGGACTACAAAACCATCGTGGTCGAACCCGGCGAACCGTTCGAAATTGAAGGCCTGGCGGTGGGCCTGATCCGCAACAGCTTCCAACTCTGACCCCGGGTCACGTTGCCTCAGCAGGTGGCGGGCGTTTGGTCCGGCGAGCATCCTCTCGTCTTGTGGACACATCCCTGCGTTGGCGACTTCCTTGCAATCCTGCCTGTGTTCAACCCCTCATCTGGAGTTTCGCATGGGAAAAATCTTCAACACCAACACGTGGCGCGCTCCTCTGCAGTTGATCGACTGCTGGCTGCCACTGCCCACCGAACGCCAGGCCCGCCCGGCGGCTTCGCTCATCACCGCCAAGGCCATGCAGCGCTTTGCGCGAGCGGGCTGGCTCCACCGTGAAGCAGCAAACGGCCCCACCCCGCCAGTGCATCAACAGGTTGTGGCCCACGCCGGGTCATCGCCTGCGGGTCGCGTGCGGGTTCTGCGCCAGACCAACGACCACCACGCCCGGAACCGCGACGTCCGGCTGGTCCTGTCCGGCCCCATTGGCGATGTGTGTGCGGAGCTGGATCGCCTGGCAGCGCTGGAGCAGGCGTCCCTGGCGCGTGCCGCCTGAGTCCACGCCAGGCGCGGAGTCTCGCGCAACCAAGGCACGGGAGGCACGGGAGGCGCGGGCACAATAGGCGCATGAATATTGTGATTCTTGACGACTACCAGGACGCGGTTCGCAAGCTGAAATGCGCGGAGAAGCTGGAGCCGTATCCCGCCAAAGTGTTCACGAACACGGTCAAAGGCGTGGGTCAGCTGTCTGTGCGGCTCAGAGACGCCGATGTGCTCGTGTTGATTCGCGAGCGCACCCAGATTTCGCGACAGCTCATCGAGAAGCTGCCACGCCTCAAACTGATCGCCCAGACCGGTCGTGCGGGCAGCCACGTTGATGTGGCGGCCTGCACGGAGCGCGGCATTGCTGTGGCCGAAGGTGTGGGCTCCCCGGTGTCGACCGCCGAACTCACCTGGGGCCTGATCATGGCTTCGATGCGGCGGATTCCCCAGTACGTCTCCAACCTCAAACACGGCGCCTGGCAGCAGGCTGGCCTCAAATCGTCGGCCATGCCGGTCAACTTCGGTGTGGGCATGGTGCTGCGCGGCAAGACCCTGGGCCTCTGGGGATTTGGCCGCATCGGCCAGCTGGTGGCGGGCTACGGCCGCGCCTTCGGCATGCGTGTGGTGGTCTGGGGCAGTGAAGCCTCGCGTGCGCAGGCGGTGGCCGACGGCTTCGAGGCTGCGGAAAGCCGGGAGGCCTTTTTTGCCTCGGCCGATGTGCTGTCGCTGCATTTGCGACTGAGCGAGACGAGCGCTGGATGCGTCACGCTGGAGGACCTCGGCCGCATGAAGCCCACGTCGCTGCTGGTCAACACATCGCGCGCCGAGTTGATCGAGCCCGAGGCCTTGCTCGCCGCGCTGAACCGGGGTCGCCCCGGCATGGCCGCGGTCGATGTGTTTGAGTCGGAGCCGATCCTGCAAGGGCATGCCCTGCTGCGGCTGGAAAACTGCATCTGCACGCCCCACATTGGCTACGTGGAGCAAGACAGCTACGAGCAGTACTTCGCCTCGGCGTTCGACAACGTGGTCAACTTCATCAAGGGCACACCCACCAACATCGTGAATCCCGGCGCACTGCAAGTCCGGCGATAAAGTCCATCTGCACAACAAAAAACGCCGCGTCAGCGGCGTTTTTTGTTGGATGTGCTTCAGCCTCCCGGCGTCAGCGCCCACCATTCGGTTTTTTATCGTCAGCCGGATCTTGCGACGGATCAAAGTCGATCACCTCGAAATCGATGAGGTTGTCTTCGCCGGGGCGAATGTCGAAGTCGGCGGGCTGTGTGGGCTTGGCCGACGCTTCCACAGGCACCCCCACCTCGGGCAACGATGCTTCGAACTGTGCCATCTCGGACAGATCATCCAGGTTGATGTCCAGGCCCAGCCGGGAGGACGCTGGCGGCGTGTCGCCCAAGGCCATGGGTTGGGTGTGCTGCTGGTCCGAGGCTGCGCGCACAGGCCGGCTCGCTGCGGGTGCGGTGTTGCCGGCAGCCTTCAAGGGCTGCATGGCGGTGTGTTGGAAATCACCGGCAGCGCGTGGCGGGTTGCTGTCGCGCTGAATGAGGTCTTTGGCGATCGCATGCAACATGAGCAGCTCGCGGTAGGCCTCCAGATCGAAGACTTCCGTGTTGCTGTCGGTCGAGTCTCGGAAGATGGACTGTTCGATCAAGTCGAGCACACGCGGCTGCGGCCAGAGCGCCTGGATTCGGCTGAATGCTGTTTCGTACGATTCCAACCCCTGCCCGCGCTGCGAGTAGCTGTCAAACGGCGGAGCCCCGGCGTTGAACACATGGTTGAACTCATCCCGCAGGGCTTCGTAGTCGTTGCGGCGGCCGAGCCGGTGGTAGATGTGAAACAGGTCGAGGTAGGTCAGCGCACTGGGTTCGTGGCTCTCCGTGAGGTGGTCTTTGAGCACCTGAATGGCCTGCTCGTCTTCGCCCAGCGAGACGAAGAAGTCGGCCTGCTGCTGCACGTCGAACAACTCTTCGGTGGCCACCGAGCGCGACACACCCATGGCGCTGGTGGAAAACTCGCGCCGGTCGCGGGCGGCAACGGCGCTCTCGGCCATGGGCGTGGCCGGCATGGGCTGGGTCACCGGCAATTTGCCCGAGCGGTCGTTCAGGCCATCGAAGGAAGAGTCCTGGTCGAGGTCGAAGTCCAGATCGAGGTCGACGCCGTCGCTCTTTGACGGCACCGGGCTCAAGGGGGTGAGATCGGATGCGCCCGCCGTGGCCGTGTCACCCACATTCAGCGGAGCTCGCTGTGTCGGCTCTTCGTCGTCGGGCGCCCACCAGGCGCGCGAGGCTTCGGAGCCCTGCACCACCACCTCCTGGCGCCGCCGCCACACGAACAGCACCGCAAGCAAGGCCAGCAACAAGCAAGCACCCAAGAGGTACACCAGCCAGTTCTGGAACCGCTGCGCCTGCGACTGTTCAAGTTGGGCGCCGAGGTCGCCCAACGCTGCCTGGGCGCGGCTCTGCTCCTCTCGCAGCTTGGCCACCTCGGATTCGAGCGCGGCAAGCTTTTGCGCATCGCGCAGGATTTCTTCAGGGGTGGCGTTGATGCTCTTCCAGAGCTGCGCCGCCGCAGCGCGGGCCTCCTCTGAGCTGCTGGGTTCGCTGAGCAGCAAGGGTGAGAGCTTGAGCGTTGGGTCGCGCTCGATGCCGGTGGTCAGATCGATCGGGTCGAGCTGGAGCCTCGGCGCAGCGGGCGCCGCGGGTGGCTTGGGTGGCACTCGGCGCACCACCGAAGGAGGCCTCGGCGCGGGTGCATCTGCGCGCGCAGGCGCAGTAGACCGCGGCGACGAAGCGCCCGACACGGGCGCAGCAGCGATCGACCACGCTGGACCAGGCGCTGCCGCCACGCGAGGCAGGGCCGAGGGCTCCATCGCCGGTGCCGTGGCTGGGGTTGCGGCGGGCGGCACTGCCGCGGTGAGGGGCTCGTTGACCAGATCGGCCAGCAAGACAAAGCGGCGTGTGAACTGGGTGCCGCAACCGGCCTTCACGTAGAGCGTGACGAAGGGCTCGTTGACCGGCAGGCTGGACTGCACCCGAACGGACGATTCCACGTCGGGCGTGTTGCGCTGGGGCGAGGTGCGCACCAGGTTGGCAGACACCTGGGTGTCGCCGTAGAACACGTCGGTCTGGATGCAGAGGTTGCTCAGGTCTTCGCCGGGAGCCAGCAACACCTGGATGCGAACGTCCAGCGGGCGACCGATCATGGCCGCACCGCTGTGCCGACCCAAGGTGACGGCAGAACTGCTCAGGGCAGTTGATAGCAAAATACAACCTGTCCAGTACTTGCGCACGCCAGACTTCCTTCTTTCGTTCGTTGGGCGATTCTGTCATAGCTCCAGAAGCTCTCATTCCAAATACAACACACTTATGCATCCCATATTTCAGAAGACAGGCATTGTGGGCACCGGCGCCATGGGCCGGGGCATCGCACAGATGGCCGCCCAGGCGGGCAGTCAGGTCTGGTTGTTCGACG
Source organism: Hydrogenophaga sp. (assembly GCA_021154985.1). GTDB lineage: Bacteria > Pseudomonadota > Gammaproteobacteria > Burkholderiales > Burkholderiaceae_C > Hydrogenophaga. The sequence continues at coordinate 7,965 of JAJNQE010000109.1, read as the reverse complement.
TGCAGCCGGGCGCCGCACTTGCCGCGCGTGACGCATTGCACGACACCTGGCAGACGCTGGTGAGCAAAAACAAGATGTCGGCCGAACAGATGCAGGCCTGCATGGACCGCCTCCAGTTGGCTGAGGCGCTGGGCGATCTGGCGCCCTGCGACCTGGTGATCGAAGCCATCGTCGAGCGACTCGACGTCAAGCAGCGGCTTTTTGCCGAGCTCGAAGGCATCGTCGGTCCGGACGCCGTGCTGGCCACCAACACCTCGTCGTTGTCGATCACGGCCATTGCCGCGCCGCTCAAGCGCCCGGCACAGCTGGCGGGCTTCCACTTTTTCAACCCGGTGCCGCTGATGCGCGTGGTGGAGGTGATCGCAGGCCTGAAGACCAGCGCGTCGGTGTGCCAGCGGCTGACCGAGTTCACCCGCCAGTTCGGCCACACCCCCGTGACCGCGCAGGACACGCCGGGCTTCATCGTGAACCACGCCGGGCGCGGCTACGGCACCGAAGCGCTGCGGGTGGTGGGCGAGCGTGTGGCCGATTTCGCCACCATCGACCGCATCCTGAAAGACCAGATGGGGTTTCGCCTCGGCCCGTTCGAGCTGATGGACCTGACCGCACTGGACGTGTCGCACCCGGTGATGGAATCGATCTACCACCAGTACTTTGAAGAGCCCCGCTACCGCCCGAGCGTGATCACCGCACAGCGACTGGCCGGTGGCGTGGTGGGCAAGAAAGTCGGCGAAGGTTTTTATGCCTACGACAAGGGCGTGGCCCAGGTACCGGCCGAGCCCGCCGTGCCGGTGGTCGCCGAGATGCCGCCCGTGTGGGTCTCGCCCAAGGCAGCGCGGCGCGCCGAGCTGTACCAGTTGCTCAAAGACCTGGGTGCTCAGATTGAAACTGCGGCTGCGCCCTCTTCCGCCGCGCTGATTCTGGTGGCGCCGCTGGGCTTGGACGTGACCACGCTGGCGGCGGTGGAGCGGCTGGACGCCACGCGCACGATGGGCATCGACATGATGCTGGACGATGCCTCGGTGAAACGCCGGGTGCTCGCCACCAACCCCGCCACCCGGCCCGACATGGCCCAAGCTGCTCACGCGCTGTTTGCGCGAGACGGCAAGGCGGTGAGCGTGATCCGAGACAGCGGCGGTTTCGTCACCCAGCGCGTGGTGGCCACCATCGTCAACATCGCGGCCGACATGTGCCAGCAAGGCGTTTGTTCTCCCGCCGATCTGGACGTGGCCGTGACGCTGGGTCTGGGCTACCCCATGGGACCATTGGCCATGGGCGACCGCATCGGTCCGACCAACATGCTGGAGATCCTGTTCAACCTGCAGACGGTCTATGGAGACCCGCGCTACCGCCCCTCGCCCTGGCTGCGCCGCCGCGGCGCGCTCGGCCTGAGCCTCACGCACGAGGAAGCGTGACATGACCGCCAGCCTCAAGAGCCACAGCCATGGCCAGACCATGGTGCTGACCATCAGCAACCCCGAGCACCGCAACGCGCTGGGCCCCGACATGTACGCCGCCGGCGTGGAAGCGCTCAATGTGGCCGAGAGCAGCCCCGAGGTGCGCAGCGTGGTGATCACCGGCGAGGGCAACCATTTCTGTGCGGGCGGCAACCTGCAGCGCCTGATGGCCAATCGCCAGCAGCCGCCCGAGGTGCAGGCGCAGAGCATCGAGGGCTTGCACAACTGGATCGAAACCATCCGCGCGTTTCCCAAGCCGGTGGTGGCGGCGGTGGAAGGCTCATGTGCCGGCGCCGGTTTTTCGCTCGCGCTGGCCTGCGACATGGTGGTGGCTGCGCACAGCAGCGTGTTCGTGATGGCTTACAGCAACGTGGGTCTGTCGCCCGATGGCGGCGCCAGCTGGAGCCTCATGCGCGCCCTGCCCCGCGCCACCGCGCTGCAGTTGCTCATGTGCGGCGACCGCATCGGCGCTGAACGCCTGCAGCAGCTCGGCGTGATCAACACCGTGAGCGCCACCGGCGAAGCACTTTCCGATGCGCTGGCGCTGTGCGAGCGTCTGAACGCGCGCGCCCCGAACGCCCTCGCCAGCATCAAGGATCTGGCCAACGATGCCCCCACCGTGCCGCTGCATGCGCAGTTGGCCGCCGAACGCGATCACTTCGTGCGCAACCTGCACCACGCCAACGCGGGCGAAGGCATCGACGCCTTCATCAACAAACGTCCGGCCCAATACCGCTGAAGCCTGCAGCGCAGGCTGTCTGCGCGCATACCCTGAGCCTGCCGTCACGTCCCAGTGGCGACAATCATCGACCTTTCAGTCACTCAAAAGACAGCCCATGGACGAACCGATTCTGACAATGGAAGAACGCGAGGCGATCAACAGTGGTCGCTGGTTCTCCAGCCTTTCTCCTTCCCTGCGGCACGACATACTCCGATGCGCTTACGTCAAGCGATTCAAGGACAGCGACCTGATCGTTGCCCGAGGCGATCCGCCCTCCGAATGGACGGCGGTGGCCAAGGGGGCCGTGCGCGTGAGCTCCACCTCGCTATCGGGCAAGCAGATCACGCTGACTTACGTCGAGCCGGGTGTGTGGTTTGGCGATGTGGCCATGTTCGACGGCGACCAGCGCACGCACGATGCCTATGCACATGGGCCCACCACGCTCCTCTGCGTGGCGCGCACCGATTTTCAGAAGATCCTCAGCACACACGTGGAGCTGTACGAAGCCCTGATGCGTTTGCAGGCGCGGCGCATCCGCACGCTCTTCGGTCTGGTGGAAGACCTCAACACCTTGCCGCTGCGCGCACGCCTGGCCAAACAGTTGCTGCACCTGGTGCGCAGCTACGGCGTGCCTTGCCTGTCGGACGGCAACGAGATGCGCATCGGCCTGCAACTGGCGCAGGAAGAGCTGGCCCAGTTGCTCGGCGCCTCGCGCCAGCGGGTGAACCAGGAACTCAAGTCGATGGAGCGGGACGATGCGATCCGCATCGAACAAGGGGGGCTGGTGGTGCGCAACCGGGACATGCTGATGCGCATCGCAGAAGCCGAAACCTGAGGCATTGCGTGGTGGCCTCCTCCCCAATTTTTCAACCAGGCCCTCACGCATGAGCGACACCCAGAATTTCACCGGCACCCGTCCCGTTTCGGGCCAGCACACGTTCGACGAAGCCGCCCTGGCCACCTGGCTGCACAACCGCCTGCCGGGTTTTGAAGGCCCTCTGACGGTGGAGATGTTCAAGGGCGGCCAGTCCAACCCGACCTACAAACTCATCACACCGCAGCGCGCCTACGTCATGCGCGCCAAACCCGGCCCGGTGGCCAAACTGCTGCCGTCGGCCCACGCCATCGAACGCGAATTCCGCGTGATGAGCGCGCTGCACGGCACCGGCGTGCCCGTGGCCCAGATGCATGTGTTGTGCGAAGACGAGTCGGTGATCGGCCGAGCCTTCTACGTCATGGAGTGCGTCCCTGGCCGCGTGCTGTGGGACCAGTCGCTGCCCGGCATGACGAACGATGAACGCGGCGCGATCTACAACGAAATGAACCGCGTGATCGCCGCGCTGCACACGGTGAAACCGCTGGCCATCGGCCTGGAGGGCTACGGCAAGCCCGGCAACTACTTCGAGCGCCAGATCGGCCGCTGGAGCAAGCAGTACCAAGCTTCCATCACACAGCCCATTCCCGAGATGGACCGGCTGATGGAATGGCTGCCCAACAACATCCCCGCCATGGCGCGCGACGAGTCCATGCTGTCGGTTGTGCACGGCGACTTCCGGCTCGACAACCTGATGTTCCACGCGGAAGAACCGCGCGTGCTCGCGGTGCTCGACTGGGAGCTCTCCACCCTGGGCCACCCGCTGGCCGACTTCAGCTACCACTGCATGTCGTGGCACATCCCGCCGGGCCTGTTCCGCGGCATCGGTGGGCTGGATGTGAAAGCCCTGGGCATTCCCACCGAAGACGAGTACATCGCGCTTTACTGCGAACGCACCGGCATCGCCGAGCCCGCACAGCTCAAGGCCGACTGGAACTTCTACCTCGCCTACAACATGTTCCGCCTGGCGGCCATCCTGCAAGGCATTGCCAAGCGGGTCGAAGCCGGCACAGCGTCGAGCGACCAGGCCGTGAAGTCCGCCGCCGGCGCCCGCCCCATGGCCGAAATGGCCTGGCGATTTGCCAGCACCCACTGAACCGATTCAAACACCCGATCACCCACAGGAGACACGATGAATTTCGATTACACCGACAAAGTCAAGGCCATGCGCGAGCGCCTGCTGGCGTTCATGGACGAGCACATCTACCCGAACGAGGCGCGCTTCTTCGCCGAGATCGCGGCCAACCGCGCCAAGGGCAATGCGTGGATTCCGACCACCATCATTGAAGAGCTCAAGCCCAAGGCCCAGGCCGCCGGCCTGTGGAACCTGTTCCTGCCGCGCAGCCCGCGCGCGCCCCAGGGCTTGTCCAACCTCGAATACGCGCCGATGTGCGAGATCATGGGCCGTGTGCCGTTTGCGGCCGAAGTGTTCAACTGCTCGGCGCCCGACACCGGCAACATGGAAACCTTCGAACGCTACGCCAGCGAAGAGCTCAAAGACCAGTGGCTGGAGCCGCTGCTGCGCGGCGAGATCCGCTCGGCCTTCCTGATGACCGAGCCCGAGGTGGCTTCGTCGGATGCAACCAACATCGAATGCCGCATCGAACGTGACGGCGACGAATACGTGATCAACGGCCGCAAGTGGTGGTCGTCCGGCGCCGGCGACCCGCGCTGCGCGGTCTACATCGTCATGGGCAAAAGCAACCCGGACGCGCCGCGCCATTCGCAGCAGTCCATGATCATCGTGCCGGCCAACAGCAAGGGCGTGACCATCGTGCGGCCGCTGTCGGTGTTTGGTTACGACGATGCGCCCCACGGTCACATGGAAGTGGTGCTAAAGAACGTGCGCGTGCCGGTGGGCAACCTGCTGCTGGGCGAAGGCCGCGGTTTTGAAATTGCCCAGGGCCGACTCGGCCCGGGCCGCATCCACCACTGCATGCGCTCCATCGGTGCCGCCGAGCGCGCCATGGAACTCATGTGCAAACGCCTCAACAGCCGTGTCGCCTTCGGCAAGCCGGTGTCCGCCCAGTCGGTCTGGCACGAACGCATTGCCGATGCGCGCTGCCGCATCGAGATGGCACGCCTGCTCACGCTCAAAGCCGCCTACATGATGGACACAGTGGGCAACAAGGTGGCCAAGGCCGAGATCGCCATGATCAAGGTGGTGGCACCCAACATGGCCTGCGACATCATCGACATGGCCATCCAGGCCCACGGCGGTGGTGGCGTGAGCGACGATTTCCCGCTCGCCTACAGCTACGCCAGCCAGCGCACCCTTCGCCTGGCCGACGGCCCGGACGAGGTGCACCGCATGGCGATCGCCAAGCTGGAGCTGGCCAAACACATGCTCGTGAAAACCGAGGTGGAGATGCCGGTCACGCGCGGCTCCTGAAGCCGCTCGGCTCGCGCTTCAGCCAGCCGCCTTTGCCAGGGCACGCTGGCTGAGCAGATGAAACAACCCCAAGGCATGCACCGCTGTGGTCATGTCGCGGGTGTTGTCGATCTGCAGCCGCATGTAGGTCTTACCGCGCTGCAGCATGAACATCATGGGCGTGGCGGCGCTCACCGCATCGGGCCATGCCATCAGCTGCTGTTCGGACTCGCTGTCGATCCAGCGCCTGGCGACCTCGGGAGCGTCGGTCAGCGCCGCGTACCGTCCCCAGAATCGCTCGTCCGGGCCGACCCAGCCCGCATCGCGGTACATGGACAGCCACCGCACCTCGTCGGGCACCACGCCCGCCATGGTCCGCAATTCGTCGGTGTACTGCGAATACAGCGCGCGCGACTGGACTTCCAGCACCTCTTTGAGCGCGCGGTTCATCACCACCACGTTGCCGTCCGGCCGCAGACCCAGATCGGCCCGTGCCATCAACTCCATGCCCTGGATGAATGGGCGGGACGGTGCCAGGCACTGGATGCGAACCGGCCGACCCTGCCAATGGCCCGCCAGCAGGTAGGCGCCACCCATCATGGGCGTGAAACTGAGGGCGTGCGCTTGCGCCCATTCGGCCAGCGGCGCCGACCGGGCGCGGAACCACGCGTTCGGTGACAAGGCATTTCTCAGGCGTTCGTACATGGGGTTGCGTTTTACCTTAGAGTGCGATTCCTTCGAGCAGACCAGCCCCACACAAAGGTGAAATTGATGATGCAAGTCCACTCTTGGCCCACTCCGAACGGCCACAAGGTTCACGTCATGCTCGAAGAGTGTGGTTTCAGACTCGGGCGCGACTGGGAAGTGCACCCGGTCAACATCGGCACTGGCGATCAGTTCAAGCCCGACTTCCTGAAGATCAGCCCGAACAACAAGATCCCGGCCCTGGTCGACCCAAACGGCCCCGACGGCAAACCCATCGCTCTGTTCGAGTCGGGCGCCATCCTGCTGTACCTCGCCGCCAAGACCGGCAAATTCCTCCCCAAGTCGGACCGGGCAAAGTTCAAGGTGCTGGAGTGGCTGATGTTCCAGATGGGTGGCGTGGGCCCCATGCTTGGCCAGGCGCACCACTTCCGCATTTATGCGCCCGAGAAAATCGACTACGCCGTCAACCGCTACACCAACGAGGCCAAGCGGCTCTACGGCGTGATGAACAAACAACTGGAACATCAGAAGTTCATCGCCGGCAACCAGTACACCATCGCCGACATCGCGATCTTTCCCTGGCTGCGCAGCTGGCAAAACCAGGGCATCGACTGGGCCGACTACCCACAGTTGAAGGTCTGGTTCGACACAATAGCGGCACGCCCCGCCGTGCAGCGCGGTGTGGCGGTGCTGGCCGACGCCCGAAAGCCGCTCACCGATGACAAGTCGCGCGACATCCTGTTTGGCAACACGCAGTACGAAAAACGCTGAAAGATCACATCGGCGCCAGAACCCACCCATTCAGCAGGTACAATTCGCAGCTTAGTCGGAGCGTAGCGCAGCCTGGTAGCGCATCTGCTTTGGGAGCAGAGGGTCGCGAGTTCGAATCCCGCCGCTCCGACCATTCATCAAAAAAGAAAAAGGCCCACTCTGTGGGCCTTTCTTCTATGTGCTGCCGGTTCTCTGTCTGCCCGTAGCTCAACCGGATAGAGCAGCTGCCTTCTAAGCAGCAGGTCGGGGGTTCGAGTCCCTCCGGGCAGGCCACCCAAGCCTTGGTCAGCCTCAGACCACTTCGGGCGAGAGTTCGTGAACCGCCTGGTAGTGGGTGAGGAACACCCGTCCGCTGAGGCCATGCAGGAATTCCGTGCTGTTCAACCGGTCCATCACCGGCCCCTTCACTTCCGAAAGGTGCAAACGCACACCGGCGCCGCGCAGCCGCAGGTCGATGGCTTCCAGACTTTCCAGGGCACTCGCGTCGATGTCGTTGATGGCCGAGCACTGCAGCACCACATGCTCCAGCCCGGGGCGGCTGGCCACGGCGTTGTTGATGCGGTCTTCCAGCGCACGCGAGTTGGCGAAATACAGGCTTTCGTCCACGCGCAGGCTCAGCACGCGCGGACTCACCACCACATGGTGGCGCTGCACATTGCGAAAGTGTTCGGTGCCCGCCACGAGGCCCACCTCGGCCATGTGGGGGCGACTGGTTCGGTAGAGGTACAGCGCCAGGGACACCCCCACCCCCACCACCAGCCCGGTCTCCACGCCCACGGTGAGCGTGGCCACCAGCGTGGCCAGCACCGCCACAAAATCGGACTTCGCATAGCCCCACGTCTTGCGCAGGATGCTGAAATCCACCAGCGAGAGCACCGCCACCACGATGGTGGCGGCCAGCGTGGCCTGTGGCAGGTAGTACAGCGCAGGCGTGAGGAACAAGGAAGCCAGCGTGATGCCGGCGGCAGTGAACACGCCGGCTGCGGGCGTCTGCGCCCCGGCGTCGAAATTGACCACCGAGCGTGCAAAGCCACCGGTGACCGGAAACCCGCCGGTGAACGTCGCC
>JAJNQE010000081.1 GCA_021154985.1 Hydrogenophaga sp. | reverse complement strand
CGCACCCGCACCACCTTCGAGATCGCGGCCACGCGCCTGAGTGCCGACGTGATCAACCTCGACATCGCGCGCAGCTCCACCGCCAAGGGCGAGTCGCTGCTCGACACCATCGCCAACCTCAGCGCCATGGCGGCCGACATCTTTGTGGTGCGCCACAGCGAGTCGGGCGCGCCGTACCTGATTTCGCAGCACGTGGCGCCGCATGTGCACGTGGTCAACGCGGGCGACGGGCGCCACGCGCACCCCACGCAGGGGCTGCTCGACATGTACACCATCCGCCACTACAAGCAGGACTTCACCAAGCTCTCGGTGGCCATCGTGGGCGACGTGCTGCACTCTCGCGTGGCGCGCTCCGACATCCACGCGCTGACCACGCTGGGCTGCCCCGACGTGCGCGTGGTCGGCCCGCGCACGCTGGTGCCGAGCGACCTCTCGCACATGGGTGTGCGGGTGTGTCACACGCTGGAAGAGGGCATCAAGGACTGCGACGTGGTGATCACGCTGCGCCTGCAGAACGAACGCATGAGCGGTGCGCTGCTGCCGTCGAGCCAGGAGTACTTCAAGAGCTTCGGCCTCACGCCCGAGCGGCTGCGCTGGGCCAAGGCGGACGCGATCGTGATGCACCCAGGCCCGATCAACCGCGGCGTGGAGATCGATTCCGCGGTGGTGGACGGACCGCAGAGCGTGATCCTGCCGCAGGTCACCTACGGTATTGCGGTGCGCATGGCCGTCATGTCGATCGTCGCCGGAAATGAAGCTTGACCCCCACGCTCCACCGCTTCGCGGGTCGCTGCCCCCCGGGGGGGCGCGTTTCGCCTTGGGGCGGCCCGGCGGCGAAACCTGGCACAACAAGGTAACGAAATGAAGATCCTGATTCAGAACGGCCTTGTGATGGACCCGGCCACCGGCCGCGACGAGATCGCCGACGTGGCGATCGCCGCCGGCCGCATCATCGCCATCGGCAACGTGGCGCCCGACTTCCACGCCGCCCGCACGTTGGATGCCACCGGCTGCGTGGTCGCGCCTGGCTTGGTGGACCTGGCCGTGCGCCTGCGCGAACCCGGGCAAGAGCACGCCGGCATGCTCGAGAGTGAAATGGCCGCGGCCGTGGCCGGCGGTGTGACCTCGCTGGTCTGCCCGCCCGACACCGATCCGGCGCTCGACGAACCCGGGCTGGTGGACATGCTCAAGTTTCGCGCGGAGAAGCTGCACCTGGCGCGCGTGTTCCCGCTGGGCGCGCTCACGCGCGGCCTGCAGGGCGAGGTGCTGACCGAAATGGCCGAGCTCACCGAATCCGGCTGCATCGGCTTTGGCCAGGCCGAGGTGCCCATCGTCACCGTGCAGGTGCTGCAGCGCGCGCTGCAGTACGCCGCCACCTTCGGCTACACCGTGTGGCTGCGCCCGCAAGACTTCTGGCTTGGCAAGGGTGTGGCCGCCAGCGGCCCGCTGGCCACGCGCCTGGGCTTGGCCGGCATTCCTGCGGCGGCCGAAACCATCGCGTTGCACACGCTGTTCGAACTCATGCGTGCCACCCAGGGCAAAACGCCGGGCAATGCCAACGCGCGCGTGCACCTGTGCCGCATCAGCAGCGCGGCGGGGCTTGCGCTGGTGCGCCATGCCAAGGCCGAGGGCCTGCCCGTCACGTGCGATGTGAGCGTGCACAACCTGCACCTGACCGACGTGGACATCGGCTTCTACGACAGCCGCCTGCGCCTGCAACCCCCGGTGCGCCAACAGCGCGACCGCGACGCGCTGCGCGCGGGTCTGGCCGACGGCACCATCGACGCGCTGGTGTCCGACCACAACCCGGTGGACAGCGACGCTAAGACACTGCCGTTTGCCGAGGCCGAGCCCGGCGCCACCGCGGTCGAACTGCTGCTCGGCCTGGCCTGCACCTGGGCCCAGCAAGACGGCCTGGGCCTCATGCAGGCCCTGGCGGTGCTCACCAGCGGCCCGCAGGCGGTGCTGGGTGCCAGCCTGGGCACGCTGCAGGCCAGCGTGGGCCGCATCGCGGTGGGCGGCGTTGCCGACCTGTGTGTGTTCGACCCCAATGCCCACTGGACCGTGCAGGCCGATGCGCTGCGCAGCCAGGGCAAACACACGCCGTTTGGTGGGCACGAGCTGCCCGCGCGCGTGCGCGCCACGCTGGTGGGCGGGCAGGTGGCGCACCAGGCCGTGGACGCCGCTGCGTGAAACGCTTGCGCGCAGCCTGGCGCGCCGTGCGTGCCATTGGCCACGTGGTGCGCGGCCTGTGGATCATCCGCAGCGAATTCGGTCGGCTCACGCCGTCGCAAACCCGCCTGGTGGTGCGCGAGTGGTCGCGCCAGATGCTGGCCATCCTGGGTGTTGAACTCGTGGTGCGGGGCGAGCCGCCCGCGCACGGCCCGCTGCTCATGGTGTGCAACCACATATCGTGGCTCGACATCCTGGTGCTCAATGCCGCCCACCCCAGCCGCTTTGTGTCCAAGGCCGACGTGAAAAGCTGGCCGCTGCTGGGTTCGCTCATCACTGGCGCAGGCACGCTCTACATCGAACGCGAAAGCCGGCGAGATGCCATGCGCGTGGTGCACCACATGGCCGAGCGCCTGCGCGCGGGCGACGTGCTCACCGTGTTCCCCGAAGGCACCACCAGCGATGGCCGCAGCTTGCTGCCGTTTCACGCCAACCTGCTGCAGGCTGCCATCACCGCCAACGCACCGGTGCTGCCGCTGGCGCTGGGTTTTGTCGACAGCTTGCGCGGCGGACCACACGATGCGCCAACATTCATCGGCGACACCACGCTGGTGGCGTCGATCTGGTCCACCCTGTGTGCCGACGGCGTGCAGGCGCAGGTGCGTTATGGCGAACCCCAACCCCCGCGCGGGCGAGACCGGCGCACCTGGGCGCTGGACTTGCGGGCCGAGGTGCAGCGCCTTCTCTCGTCCTAAATTCTCTCGTCCTAGACCCAGCTGGCGGCAAGCACCGGCGTGAGCGCAGAGCGCTGGTCCTGCGAGAGCGTGATTTGTCCGGGTGCAGGGGGTGAGAAAGCCGCCATGGCCTGTACCAGTTGATCGACCTGACTGGCCAGCAACATCTGCCCGCTGCTGGTCTCAAAACTGTCGATGCGCGAGGGCGTGCTGCCATACCAACTGTTGAGGCGCACGGTGTCGTCGGTGCCGATGATGCTCACCTCCAGGTTCGTGTTCACGCGCCGGAACCACAGCTGGTCGACATTGATGCCTTCCAGGAAACGCAGTGTGTCCTGCACCTGCAGGCCGCTGTCGGCCACATAGGCGGGGTTGTGGATTTCGTCGCGGCCATCGCCGCGCCCGAAGCGGTAGGTGTCGGAGCCGGCACCACCGTTGAGGTAGTCGTTGCCTGCACCTCCTTGCAGCACGTCGTTGCCCGCCTCACCGTACAGCCGGTCATCGCCAGCTCCACCCACCAGAACATCGCGGTCGTTGCCGCCGTAGAGCTGGTCGTTGCCAGCGCCGCCGTCCAGCGTGTCATGCCCGGCTGCGCCGCGCAACAAGTCGTTTCCGTTTTCGCCCCACAGGGCATCGTCTCCGCCCAGGCCCAGAAGCTCGTCGTCGCCATCGGCGCCATAGAGTGCGTCCGCGCTGGCCGTGCCCTCCAGCCAGTCGTTGGCCACCGTGCCGAAACCCAGCGCCAGACCCATCTCGCGCAACTCCACCACCACAGGGCTGCGCGCTGGCAGCTCGGCCACCCAGGTGCGCAGCAAGGTCTGCGCATCCACACCCGCTGCAGACAAGGGCGCCTCGGCATGCAAGCTCAGATCGGCCAGATCGAGCAGCGCCTCTCGCGCATCAATCCCATGGTGCTCGGCCAGCAATGCCTGCAGACGTGATCCGTCCCAGCGCATGCCGGCTTCATCGATCACCAGATCGATGCTGTCCATATAGGGCTTGAGCCGCGTTTGAAGCGCCAGCGCGCCATAGACACTGCCCTCCAGCGCGGCCCAACTCTCCTGCAGCAAACGCTGGCGGGTGGAGCCCGTCCAGACGGTGGTGGCGCCGCTGGTTTTGAGCGTGGCGTAGTTCTGGGCATTGAAGGCTTCGAGCACGGCGATGCGCTCGCTCCAGATCGCAGTGGCCTCACGGTCCAATTGGTGCAGATCGAAGGTGACCGTGTGGCCCGCATCGGCCCAGTCGCTCAGGGTCATGAAGCTGCTGGTGTCGGCCCAAGCCACGAGTATGGGTTCGAGCAGAGCACGTTGGGCATCGCGTGTGCTGGCGCTGGCGAACTGGGCCAGCAGATCGTTCAGCGCGGGGGAAAGTGCAGCCGCTTCGCGCAGATCGCGCACGGCGCCCGAGCCTTGCATGTCGGGCAAAGCCATCACCGACACAGGCGACTCGACGGACGAGGCGAACTCTCGGTAGAACGGGTTCTCGGCGAACCAGGCGTCCGTGTAGGTGTGCGTCTGGCCGTTCAGGGTGAAGCTGCCTTGGCCGTCCAGGCGGGTGCCATCAGTCAGGGTTTGGGTGAAAGCGGTCTGGGTCAGGCCGATCTGGGTGACACCAATTTCCTCAAGCGATTGCAGTTCACCCGCATCGCTCACACCGTCCTGGTCCAGATCGCGCCACACGCGCAGGTTGGCAAACGTGGCGTCGTTCGTATCGAGCAAACCATCGGCATTGGCATCCAGCGCGCGCAAGGCGGCAAAACCATCGGCGGCCTTCTGGCCGCTGGGCAGCAACGTGTTGTTGCCGAAGAGCTCACGCCCGGAATCGATCAGGCCGTTGCCATCAAGGTCAAACGCGAGCAGGCCATCGTCAGCGCCAGCCCAGGCGGTGCCGGTGCGCACGCCGTCGGCGTCGTGGTCGAAGGTGATCGCGCCCGTGAGCGCGGTGATCTCGATGCCGTCGCCGTCGAGGTCGAGGATTAGGGGGGAGGAGTTCTTCTTGGAGGTTGTGAACTGGGTGTTGACTTCGTTCACGATGCCGTAAGGTTCAATTCCTGCCCACCCCTCGATTTCCCAAGACATCGGTAGTCGAATCGGCTGATCGGGGAACAGCATGGATGTCTCGTGACCATTTTGCTTGGCCCAGCTAATCCCTTGTTGTATCGCCTCTTGATCTGCGGGATCATCGCCGTAGGGCGCACCTCCAAAAGGATTTCCCCATTCGGGGAGAGAGGTGCCAGCAACAATTTGTACGAACCCAGCCATTCTTGCAAGAACTTGCTCTGGAATTCCAAGTGCCGTACCGATGACGCCGAAATGCCAGTTTCCGAGCTCCTGGTATTGAGAGCCGCTTTGCTTGTAGTCCCAAGGACCTTTGTTTCTTACTTGGTGATAAAACCAAATGTAGGTTTCAGCTATAGAGTGATTGGCGGCATACTGTTTTGCTTCTGTGACGTTTCGATCAATAGAGAAGTCAGGTGGAGCAATAGGCGGTTGAATATTGTTGGGCATAATATTCCTTACATTGATTTTGAAGTGATGATTCGATGGGTTAGCCAAGATCCCAGAATTAAGACAAAGACGAATGCGATGAATGCAACCCCTGTGATTTCAAATGCCATTCCATAGTCATTTGATAAAGTATTGAGCGGAACCCCCAATTGAAACGCGTAATATCTGGCGTATAGAAATACACTCGCATAGCTGGTCAATATTGAAGCCCCTAGGCTCAGTAAAATCCCTCCAATGTATTTCATGAAAGTTTTCATATTGAAATCCTTTGCATTCTTTCATCAGATTTGTTTGGTTGTTTTGCCGTGATTGGTTGGCACGATTGGGGTATTCAGTCTTGTTTGCTTTGTGAAAAGATCGAGCATAAATAGTGATTGCTATTTATCACTCCTTCAAAATTGGCAAAGATTGCGATCAAAAGGATTGCTGGAAAAAACAAAACGGCAAAAAATGATGATGACCACTTCTTCTCTATGCAGTTGTTGATAATCTTCTCCTTTTGTCCTTCAAGATACAAACTCCAACCGAAAACGGTGAGTGGTGTTAATAGCCAAATGGTCGAAAAATAGACGAGACTTACATTGCCCAACGGGTGACCTCCTTTCATCTTGTTCACGGTTGGAAAAATGACTTGTGCTATTTTCACTGTTTCTTTGGTGGTACTGTGGTCTGCAATTTTCAACGGTGAAAAGAGCGTGATGATTGCGTTGGTAAAAATTGGTAATGCTATTAATGATGTTGCGATTTACTTTCTCTCTATGAAATCCTTGATGAAGATCAATTGTGAATTGATAGGCGGTAAGTATTTTTATGGATATGAATTCCTTTCGCCGTTTTGATTGAAGTGATAGGTTGGCAAATGAGAGGCAGCTCGGTGCACCAGCAGGTCAGCGCAGGGCTTGTCAAATGCGGGTCGAGAGGCCAGCAAGATCTGACTGCCCATGGGTTGAATCTCTCGGCTGAGCCCTGATGGCTCGCACTTGTATTTCGCGGGTTTTGTCAACGCGGTCCTCCCTCGTCGTGTCGATTGGTCGCTCCTCTGCTGGAAGCGTCAATCGCGCGACGATAGGCCCGTTGGAGGTCGACTACGGGTAGGGGGTATGTGCGTGCGGAGTCGCTCGCTGTGGGTGGGCCGAAGCCCTCGCTCGGGCCGGCTCGCCCTGCATCGGGTGGGCGATGTTTGTGCGGAAGGTTTTGCTCAGGCTTGTGCCGGCGCCCGATCCGATTCGGCCTCGGGCAACCGCGTTTTCTGCAGCCGCCGGTACAACATGCCGCGCGACACCCCCAGCGCCCGAGCCGCCTTGGCGATGTTGCCGTTGCAGTCGGCCAGTGTGGTTTCGATCAGCCGCTGGCTGTGGTCCACCAGGCGGGCCGGCGCTTTGGTGGGGGGCGGTGTGTCTGCGAACGGCGCAGCCTGGGCCGCTGCGGGGGCTGACAGGGCCACGGCGTGGTTGAAGTCGGCGCCATCGCTGGCGTTCAGGTGGCCTTTGACCCAAACCCCCAGGCCGCCGGGCAGTCGCAGCGCCTGGGCCTGCTTGTGGCGGTGCAGCGCGAGCAGGCTGTCCAGCGCGAGGCCAAACACCTCGTCGACGCCGGGGTGTCCCTGAACGTTGCAACCGGTGAGGCGCTCAGCCACCCCGTTGAGCCACAGCACGCGGCCGTCGGCGTCGATGCCGGCCAGCGCTTCCAGCGGCGTGTCCAGCAGGCTTGGGCTGGTCTGGAACTGCAGCACCAGGTGTTGTGTGGACTGCAGCTGCAGCAGGCGGTTTTCGATGGTGGCGGCGTACATGCCGACCACCGACGTGGGGTCGAAATGGAAGCGACCGGCTTCGACCGACACATCGAGCACGCCGGCCAGCTGACCATGGATGTCGTGGATGGGCGCGGCTGCGCAGTGGATGGTTTGCAGGCAGTGAAAGTAGTCGGCCCTGATTTATTCAGATTGACGCCAAGGCCACACGCGGTGTTGACCTGGTGAGTGCGTGAACAAGTGGCTTGTGGGGCATCCGAGACCAGTTCGGCGATAGGCCCACGATCTGGCACAGGCGCAAGTAAAGCC
>JAJNQE010000092.1 GCA_021154985.1 Hydrogenophaga sp. | reverse complement strand
TTCATCTCTTCCAGAAACACTTCCTTGCGCGTCTTCTTGTGGAGGGGGTCCAGCCCCAGCGTGATTTGGTTCATGCCCCTATCTTCTCCTCACTTCACGCCGCTTGCCAGTTCAACGGGAGGGAGGTTATGCAGACCTTCCCTAGGGGCCGCAACAAGTCTTTGGCTCACGGGCTACATCGCACATCGAAAAATTGCCTCTCCCTTGGGGGCAACAAGCTGTGCTATAGCTGTGTTTTTTTTGAATTCTAGCTATTTGCCATTTTGGATTGTTGAGACATTTACCTTTTCCTATTTATTTATACTTGCTGCTTTCGCAGAATTGACTCGTTCAAACGGTGTGCCGACGCGACTTTTTGCTGTGCTAAGTGCAGCTGCGGCGATGATCACAATCAGCAACGGTGGCTTGATAATATGTGGCCTTATTGGTTTTGCCGTTGCAAATAGGCAGTCCTTGAGGTGGCAAGATTTGATGAGTCTTCTAAAAAGCTTTGTGCCAATTATTCTTATTGCTGCTCTTGTTTCGATATTTTCAGCGCTCTATTTCGTTAGTGCGGAAGCCTTGTTCAATCTCGATGGACTGCGCAGGAGCTACTGGATCGCTGCCAGCCCCGAGAAGGCAAATATATTGGACATTTTCCTGTCCTTTACTGTATTCTCGATTGTTGCCCCTTCAATCACTATCGTCGGCGCTACATCAAACGAATCAAATGCCTTTGCCGATTACCGTGTCTTCAGCTATTCGATGCTTGCTGCATTGGCATGCGTCGGTGGACTTGTCTTGTTGGCTCGTGGTGTTTGGCGCGCTTTGCATAGTAAAAATGCTTGTGGCCTAGCTGCAATCGCATGGATCAGTTTTAACCTGATTTTGCATTTGGTTTGGCAGAGTAAAGGCAGTGTATTTCTTTTTTCAATGCATGTTGTCCCTGCCTTGATATATTTGATAATTAATGGTTGGCCTAATCCCGCCTTTAAATTGTCGCCCCTGCAATACCTCTGCAGCCCGCATGAATGCTGATGTTTCGGGGTGATCACGGATACCCAGAACTCCCGGTTTGAATTCCAATAGGCATCAGTTTCTGGGAGATTTTGATGTTTGCTGATGCCGCCACCGACGACTTCTTTCGCGCCCGCCTGGACCACATGATCGACCTGCGCCACTCGCTGGCGGTGTTGGCCTCGCGCATGCCTTGGCAGCAGATCGAGGCTTCTGTGGCGCATCTCTTCTCCCGCCGCGCACACACCGGTGAGGCGTTGCCCGATCTGGACCTGTTTGGTGATGCACCAACGCCACTGGCTCGCAAGTCCAACGCCGGGCGCCCGCGCGTGCCCCTGCGCACGATGATCGCGCTGCTCTACCTCAAACACGCCTTCAACCTCAGCGACGAGGCCGTGGTGGAGCGTTGGAGCGAGACACCTCGCTGGCAGTACTTCTCGGGTCTGTCGTACTACGAGGAGCGTTTGCCCTGCGACGCCACCACCCTGATCAAGTTCCGCCGCCTGCTCGGCGAAGAAGGCGTGGAAGAGTTGCTGGCGCAGACGGTGAACCTGGCCGTCTCGCTCAAGCTGATTGCGGCGTCCGCGCTGGCCACCGTGGTGGTGGACTCCACCGTGCAGGAGAAGGCCGTGGCTCACCCCACGGACTCCAAGCTGTTGGAGACGGCGCGCTGCAAGCTGGTTGAGGCCGCACAGGGCGCAGGCATCGAGCTCAAGCAGACCTTCGCCAAAGAGGGCCAGCTGCTGCGCTTCAAGGCCGGGCGGTACGCGCACGCCAAGCAGTTCAAGCGCATGCGCCGGGTGATCAAGCGCCAGAGCACGGTGCTCGGGCGCCTGGTGCGTGAGATCGAACGCAAGGCCAGTGGGCTGAGCACAGCGGTGCGTCAGGCCTTGGGCGGCGCGCTGGCGAAGGCGCAGCGCATTGCCGATCAATCGCGCAGCCGCAAGAACACCAGCGGGGCATCCAAGCTCTACGCATGGCACGCCCCCGAGGTGGAGTGCATTGCCAAGGGCAAGAGCAGGACGCCCTACGAATTCGGCGTGAAGGTGGGCATTGCTGCGACCTTGAAGCACAACCTGATCGTGGGCGCACGGGCGTTTACCGGCAACCCGTACGACGGCCACACGCTCAACGCTCAACTGGAGCAGGCCACCATCCTGATGCAGGACACCGGATGCAAGCCGACCACGGCGTATGTGGACCTGGGTTACCGGGGCGTGGATGCGGACAACCCAGGGGTGGCCATCAAGCACCGGGGCAAGTACAAGACGCTCACGACCCAGGAGAGAAAGCTGCTCAGGAGGCGTCAGGCGATCGAGCCGATCATCGGGCACTTGAAGGCGGACCACCGCATGGATCGGTGCTACTTGAAAGGCGAACAAGGGGACAGACTGCACGCGGTGTTGTGTGCGGCGGGCTACAACCTGCGTTGGCTGCTGCGGATGATTGCCAAGAAGGGGGTGCCCTTCTTGCGGCGGCTTTATTTGCGCCTGTGCAAGACAGTCGCACCAACGCCGAACTGGGCTCGCATGCTGCGCAACCTCGCCGTCAACGCATTCAGGGACCCGGCGCCCCGACTGGCCGCTGGCTAAAAACGAATATTTCAGGGCCGACTAAATTGGTTGCCGTGACTTTGTCGATTTGGCTAGTACTTTTTTTATCAATCAATATATATAAAAATTTTCGTTACATCACGCTTGAGCCTTTGTTCCAGGTTGCGCGGCAAGATGATGTTGTTAAGTGCAATCTTTGCAGCCAAAATGATCAATCGCTTCAAGTTCCAGGGGTTTCGTTGCTGTTGTTGATGACTAGCAATTTCTGCCATGAAGGTAGATGAACACTTCAAATTAGTACTAGAGGTCTCCCATGCAAGGGATCTCGACGCTGAAGTATTGATTCAGATGGAGAAGTACGTGAGCGTCAACTCCCTTGAGGTCGTTGTTCCGAGGGAGGTGCGCCATTTCATACATTATCGGTATGACGTTGGCCGATAAAAAACCCTGCCTCGGCAGGGTTTTCATAGATCATCTCGGAACAATTGCCCAAGTAGGTGATTTGGGTAGATCTGTATCCATCGCGGACGTCAAGTTGCGCCATTTGACATATGCTGTATCTGCCCCAGCGATACCCCCATTGTAGGCCGATGCCAGCACCGCTCTGGCGCCCGCAGCGTATCCTCCGCCCCATGCTGGATACCCGGCTATCTCCATATTGGAATTACAAGTTTCGCCAGGAAAATTTGCTTGGAAAAGATTTTGCCAAGTGGCATAAGGTTTTCCTGCGGAATCTTTGATCAAGAAGAAATAGCCAGCTGCATATGCAGTGCAGAAACCTTTATCTTGCGCCGTGAATCGCCCCACGTTGAACTTGCTCACCCAGTCAAGGATTTCAAAGGCACCGGGCTCCTTGTGTTCGGCGAGTTGTGCCATCACGATACCGAAGAAGTCGTTTTGCCACGGACCAGTGTACTCCTGTTGATCTGGTTTGGGCAGTGCGTTCAGAGGATAAAGGTTCGTACTGTTGGGATTTCTCGGGTATTCATTCGCATACCAATCAAGGTTTGCTTTCAGACGATTGTCAAAGTAGCTCTTGCGTGCGTGGCTGTCAGGAAGCGATCTATAAGTTTCACCCAATGAGCGCATGGCCCAAGCCTGGCCTCGCACTTGGTTTTCTTTTGCAAGGCCCAGACCACCACCGCGATAGGATGGGTTGGTTGAGGCTGCATTCCATGCTGTCCAATACATCATCTCGTCCAAGTAAAACGCGTCGCCTGTGATCAAGTATGGAACATAGGCGAACGACCCTTGGTGAGCCACGTCAGGCGTCCATGGGGTGGTGCCATTTGTGACGGTAGGCAACTTGGGGGTGGACCATTCTGGTGTGATTGATACCGTTGGGTATTTATCGAGATCCAATGGGTATCCCGTATCGTCGTCTCGGTAGTGAATAGGGACGGAAGCTGCTGCATCCGCGTTGGCAATCATCACCTCATAGGCACGGGTGTCTTGACTGATCAAATAGTTGGCTGTCCAACGGGGGTAGGGACCAATCTCATCACGTCCGCCTGTCATGGGGAAGTATGTTGTAAGCAGAGAATGGCCCATTGGCCCAAAAGACGTTTGACTCGCTCGCGCATTGCTAAGACTGGTGTAGTCGTTTGCAAGTACCGAGTCGGGAATTGTTAATCCGAGGTCGTAGTTCCAAACTGCCCGGCTGGCCATGAAATAGGGCATGTGATGCCTCACCCGCGTTTGAGGCTGAGCTGCTGCGCCTGTCCAAACCACCTTGTGCCACCTCGCGTGGTGGTAATGCGTGAATTTGGATTGTGAGTGAATGGTGGTGCCGTTGCGCTTGACCGCGAATGAATAGGTGATATTGCCCGGGTTGGCTGTCCATGTGCGGGTGTTTTCCATCACCACATCGGTGCGGATGCGGGTGCCGCCGTCCACCAGGCGGGTGTGCAGGCGGGCGGTAAGGTGGGGGTGCACAACATTGGTGGACTTGTCCCTGAAGGAGGTGACCACGGTGTATTCAGATGCCACGGCGCCTGCAAGTCGGCGGCCAGAACCGTTGGCGATCTGGGTCGCCAGCTGGGATTGCGGCTGGGCAATCAGGTTGGCCGTCACGTTGCCATTGGCGTCAAACACCTGGGCTTCGAGTTCAAGGTTCCAGTCGGGGTTGGCCGGCACATTGGGCGTACTGGTGGTTTTGGTGCCCGAGTAGAGATTGATGATGCGGACCTGGCCTGGTTGCACGTTGTCGAGCTGGGCGCTGAGCACAGCAAAGCGGGCTGAGCCGTCGCGGTGCGAAGAGATCTCGTCGCTCTGCAACGGAATGGTGACGCCATCGACCTTTGCGATGAGGCTTTGAGCGGAGTGCAGCCAGTCGCCAGCTTTGAAGGGTTGTCCGAAGGTGACGGGGAGGCTGGTTTGAGTGGCGGCGCTGGTGGAGGCCACTTCAACACAGGTGATGGCGCCGGCAGCACAGCTGAAGGGCGCGACAGGAGCCGGAGCTGGCGCAGGGGCTACCGGCGCAGGTGCTGGAGCGGGCGCAACCGGGGCAGGCGCAGGTGCGGGGGCAACTGGAGCAGGCGCAGGGGCAACCGGTTCGGGTGTGGGGGCAACTGGAGCCGGCGCAGGTGCTGCAGGTGCAGGCGCACTGGTGCTGGGCTGGCTGGTTCCAACGTTGATGAAGCCTGGGCTTGTTCCTGGGGTCACCATGTTCGGGCTGCTCACACCACGGTTGGCTGTGGCCTCGCCGCCACCGCCACCGCCGCATGCGGCCAACGCGGCCAGCAACACAACGCTAGGCACCTGCCTGAGTGGGCCCTTGCGGTTGTCTTTGAAAGTAGATCGGGTGTTCATGGATTCGTAAGTATTCATTTTGTCGACCTGCGGTTTGTTGCTTGTGCAGGCTGGGCAAGGGGACGTGGGCAACTTGGACGGGGTCTGGTGTCTCGCGTGACTTTTGTCACGCCACCTGTTGCACCTATCTCGACGACAACGGGTTGGACTTTAGGCGGGCGGTCCGTGAATTTCGTCACTGAGCGGACGGGACCGCAATTGCGAACGATGTGTGGGAATGGACGTTAATGGGCGGTGGGTTTGCGCAGATGGGTGGTCAATCGCTTACCTGTAGACACAACGGTGAGGAGAGCCACTTTTGTGGTGGCGGACCGTGCTGGTTGGTAACAGATGACAGAGAGGCGTGAGCCCCGGGAGGGGGCGGCTCCACCGCCGACTGGGGCTTGCTGGGCGGAGCGATTCTGACGGGCAGTTGAAACCAATTCGTCAGGCGCTGTAACGAATTGAAAGCCTGCTCACAATGAAATGGGAATTTCGCTTTGGATTACTACCAATGCAGAATTCCCGTGGGGTGAATTAACCCTTATTGGCTCAATGCGCCAGGCAGGCTGCCGGGGCCCCGCGGCCGGCGGTGAAAGTCGTCTGAAAGACCTTTGAGGCTGGGTACTCGTTCCGGCGTTTGTTGCCAGTCCAAAAGTAGCCCATCGGTACTCAAAAAGGTGCTGCGGTGATTGAGCGATTCCTTGAACTCTTCGATGAGTTGAGAGCCGTTTCGGGCTCTTGCAACACCTTCATACAAGTTTCCATACAGACGGGCCTGCGCCAAGCTGCCTCGCGTGGCTGCGCCGCTGGTGTTGATGAGAGTGTTGTGCGCCAGAACGATCTGGTTGCTCTGGTTCACGTCCAGCCCCGTGTCGTTGCAGTGAGCCACGATGTTGTTGGCAGCGAGGCCCAAACGGTGTTCGTAGGCGCGGCAGGTGCCGTCTCTGCAGAGCGCGGGGTCTGTGCCGCCGCCGCCAAACGAAATGCCCACCCGCACGCCGGGGCGGGAAATGTCGTTGGGTGAGCAAATGACGATGTTGCGTTCAATGCGGCCGCCTTCGCTGGCGCCCTTCATGAAGATCCCGAACGAAACCTTGTTGCCGTCGCGCTTGGCGAAGTTGCTCACCAGGTTGTCTTGCACCCGCCAGTGGTTGGCGCCCACCAGGTCAAACGGCACCACTGAGCGCAGTGTTTCGCGCGGTCGGGTGTTGGTCAGGGTGTTGTAGGTCAGCAGCCCGTGGTCTGGCCACTCTCCACCGTAGCCGTTCACCTTGATGTGGGCATTGAAGTCGGTGATGCGGTTGTTGCGAATGGTGGTGAACGCGCCCCTCGCCACCACATGGAAAGCGTGTTCGCAATCGTCGTGGCGTTCGCAGACGCCGCGAATGTCCAGGTTTTCAAACATCCAGTGCGGTCGGTCCACCAGAATGCCCTCAACCTGGCCAAACTGAAACCACACGGTGCCCGGGCGTTCCGCGCTCAGCACGATGGGGGCATCTGAACGACCGTCGTTGCCCAGGCGCATCTTCAAGCTGAACGGGTACAAGCCGGGCGCCACCACGATGCGGGTGCCTGCTTTGGCTTCCAGCAGAGCCTGCCGGATGGCTTGGGGGGTGTCCACGCGCAGTTCCTGGGTAATACCTGCGATGTTGTCTTTGAGAGGTTGGTCTTGTTGCCCTTTGCCCAGCGTGGGGAGCGGGCCAGCGGGTGGCTCGCGTTCAAAGTGGCGCTGCGCTGCGTGCAGCGGTGGCAGCAACACAGCCTCGAGTTTGTTGTGGCCTTCGAGCCGGCGCTTGAGGTACCTGATGAGTTCTTGCGGGCTGCGGCTGTTGGCCTCGGCCACGAGGTTT
Organism: Hydrogenophaga sp.; assembly: GCA_021154985.1. Taxonomy (GTDB): domain Bacteria; phylum Pseudomonadota; class Gammaproteobacteria; order Burkholderiales; family Burkholderiaceae_C; genus Hydrogenophaga. The sequence goes on along the minus strand of JAJNQE010000092.1, from coordinate 21,401 downwards.
TGACCATCGGGGGTAAAGGCCAGCAAGGCTGCCGCAGTCGCGGCGAGCAATACCGCACACAAAGCGAGCCAGGCTGTCCAACGGGTCAGGCGTCGCATGCGTGTAGTGCCTTGTGGTGTGTCATTGAATACATAGTGCCTCGCTATGATGCATGCTTCGTTCAACAGGCCCAAGCGCCGCATCAATTCAGCACAACATGAAAATCACAGTGGTGGGAACCGGGTACGTGGGTCTGGTCAGCGGGGCGTGTTTGTCGGAGGTGGGCAACGACGTGTTGTGCCTCGATGTGAACCCGGACAAGATCCGCATTCTGGAAGAGGGCGGTATCCCGATTTTTGAGCCGGGCCTGCAGGAGATGGTGCAACGCAACGTGGCGGCCGGGCGCCTGCGCTTCACCACCGACGTGTCTCGCGCCGTGCACCACGGCACCATCCAGTTCATTGCCGTGGGTACGCCGCCCGACGAAGACGGCTCGGCCGACATGCAGTATGTGTTGGCGGCAGCCCGCAACATCGGCCGCCTCATGACCGACTACAAGGTGGTCGTGGACAAGAGCACGGTGCCGGTGGGCACGGCCGACCGGGTGAACGAAGCCATTGCCGACGAGCTGCGCCAGCGCGGTGTGCAGACGCCGTACGCCGTGGTGTCTAACCCCGAGTTCTTGAAAGAGGGCGCTGCGGTTGAAGATTTCATGCGGCCAGACCGCATCATCGTGGGGGCCAACGACGAGCAGGCCATCCACCTCATGCGCGCCATCTACGCGCCGTTCCAGCGCAACCGCGAGCGACTCATCGTCACCGACGTGCGCAGCGCTGAGCTCACCAAGTACGCCGCCAACGCCATGCTCGCCACGCGGATCAGCTTCATGAACGAGCTGGCCAACCTGGCCGAAGCGCTCGGCGCCGACATTGAAATGGTGAGGCAGGGCATGGGCTCCGACCCGCGCATTGGCTACCACTTTCTGTACCCCGGCGCGGGCTACGGTGGCTCATGTTTCCCCAAGGACGTGAAGGCGCTCATCAAGACCGCGTCGGACCAGGGCGGGTTGGATCTCAAGGTGTTGACCGCTGTGGAAGCCGCCAACGACGAGCAGAAACACGTGTTGGGCCGAAAGGTGAAGCAGCGCCTGGGCGATGACCTGAAAGGCCGCCATTTCGCTGTGTGGGGCCTGGCCTTCAAGCCCAACACCGACGACATGCGCGAAGCGCCCAGCCTGGAGCTGCTGGCCGACCTGCTGGCCGCTGGCGCCACCGCCACGGTGTACGACCCGGTGGCCATGCACGAAGCGCAGCGCGTGCTGGGCGACGAGCCTTGCATCACCTACGCCAAGAACCCCAACGACGCTCTGACGGACGCCGACGCGCTGGTGATCGTGACCGAGTGGAAAGAATTCCGCAGCCCGGACTTTGACCTGATCAAACAGCGTCTGAAACAGCCGCTGATCGTGGACGGCCGCAACCTGTACGACCCGGCGCTGGTGCGCGGCATGGGGTTTGACTACCTGGCCATCGGCCGCTGATTGCGTGGTCGGAGCAGGGCCACTGCGTTTCATGGCCGTTGACCTGTTTCAGTCGGAAGACTGGTTTGCCCACTTGCTGGCGCACGGCTTCGAGCGCCAGCCCCAACACCTTGAACTGCCGCTGGCGCGCGGCGTGTGCCTGCATCTCATGCAGCAGGCGCCTGACGAGCCGCTGAGTTCGCTCAGCAACTACTACAGCTGCCTGTATGGCCCACAAGGCGATGTGGAGGTGGTGTCACCTGCGCAGTGGATGGCGGCTGCGCAGGCTATGAAGCGGCTGCCGGGTGGCGTGGTGGTGCGCCTGCAGCCGCTGGACAGCGCTGCTGATTGGCTTCCCCCTTTGGAAGCGGGCCTGCGTGCAGCAGGCTACTGGACAGGTCGCTTTTTCACGTTTGGCAACTGGTACCAGCCCGTGCCACAAGGCGGCTTCGAAACCTATTGGCCTGCGCGGCCATCGGCCCTGCGCAACAGCGTTGACCGCGGCCGCAGAAGGCTGAACAAAGCGGGCGTATGGCGCATTGACATTCACAGCCATGCGTCAGACGCGTTGGAAGAAGCCATTGCTGCCTACGAAACGGTGTACGCCAGAAGCTGGAAGACGCCCGAACCATGTCCTGACTTCATGCCCGGCCTTATTCGCCTGGCCGCTAGCAAGGGCTGGCTGCGATTGGGTGTGCTTTGGCTCAATGGCGAGCCGCTGGCCGCCCAGCTGTGGCTGGTGTGCCATGGCAAAGCCAACATCTACAAGCTGGCGTATGTGCTGGGGTTTGAAAAGCTCTCTGCAGGCTCGGTGCTCACCACCGAGCTGATGCGCTACACCATGGATGTGGACGGTGTGACAGAGGTGGACTACTTGAGCGGCGACGACGCTTACAAAGCCGACTGGATGGCGGCGCGGCGCGAGCGGGTGGGCTTGATGGCCTTTGACAAGCTCAGTGCGCGTGGCTTGCTGTCGGCGGTGCGGCATTTTGCTGCCGCTTGGTGGCACAAACGCCGAAAGTCTTGAGCGGGGTACAAATGCAAAAGGGTGGCAGAGCCACCCTTTTGATGTTGAAAGCCTCGAAAGGCAATCAGGCTTGTTTCTGTTTGCGACGCGACGCAGCTGCCAAACCGGCGAGGCCCAGACCCAGCAGAGCAAGGGAGCCTGGCTCCGGGACTGGTTTCACGGACTCAACATAGACCACCATATCGTTGTAATCCTTGTCCGATCCAGTCAGCGGTTTGTCTTCCCAAGCCAAGATATAGCTGGATGAGCCCCAGTTGGCATCAATGCCGTTGATGCTGATCGAATCACCATCGCCTTGGTATGCCACCATTTGGTCTGCGCCGTTTGCGTTCCGAGAGGCTTCAGAATAAAACGTCGGGCCGGCATTTGAGCCGAGGTAGTAGCCGAAGGTATTGGTGTTAAAAATCTTGCCAGATGACGAAACGACGTCGGGGAAACCATCCATGTCGCCGTCAAGCCCGTAGGTGGTGGCGAGGAAGCTGTACTTCGACGTCATAGCGTTGAACGTGATCAAGAGCGTGCTTCTGAAGCCAGAAGTAGCACCGCCGCTGAACAGTTGCAAATAGGTTCCTGGGTTGCTAGTGTCGTAGATGCCAAACGTGTTGGATGCTGCCAAGCCCGCAATTTCAACAATCATGTTCGCAGCAGAAACTGTCGACGCCTCAATTTGAAACTGGCCAAATTCTGCGGCTTGGTTGAGATTGACGTCTGGGGCTGAGGATGTTGGGGTGCCAGCAGCAGAATAAAGGCCGTTAATAATCGACTGCAATCCGGTACCTGGGCCATCGTCTCCGTAAGGCGACACTGGGGTGGCGAAAGCGGATGCAGAAACCGCGAGGGCAGCCGCTGCAACGAGAGATTTGACGAAACGCATTAAAAACTCCTTGAGGTGTCCACCGCAGTTACGGCTTGTCACGGGAGTAAGCGATATTCGTGCCAACAAACAAAATCAACAACTTGAGTGACGTTGAGGTTGAATTTGTAAGGGAAACCGACAGTCGTCAAGTGAGGCTCGTCAAATTGGCCAACCCGAGACGCAAGCGATGATCAAACCCAGTTCGCGTGCTTCAGTTGCGAAGGTTCTTGGGTAGACATTTGCAAGACCACAGAAGCCAGAGCGCCCACCATCAAGCCAACGAGGCTCAGTGGATCGTTGTTATCCAGTTCCGTACCCCAGCGAACAATTCGGTCTGATGCTGCGGGCGGGAGCAGGTGTGGTCCCCACCGTGGACCGTTCGGCTGACGACGAAATCGAGCGAACTGCAGTGCTGCCAGGCGGGCGTGCTGCGGGAGACCTCCAGGAACTCCTGTGCTGTCAGGTCAAGCTCGCTGAGCAGCAACAAGATGGGCTTGCCGAAGGACATCCAGCCTCGCGCCATGTTGTCTGGGAATCCGGCCGGTTCCGTCCTTTGGTCGCGGGCACGCCGAACGTTCTGCCCAAATGTCGTCAGTGCACCCAAACCCACGCTGCCCCGTAGCAACTTTCTCCAGAACGCTGCCTCTCGCAGACGCTGCCAGTAGTAATGCTTCACCCGAGCCCGCGCCAGAGTCACCTCGCTCCTCACCCAGGGATTTAGCAGCGCGAGCCCGGCAATGCGTGAATCGTGGGTGGCGTCCACATACAGAAGGCTCGCCGACGCACCATCGCACAAACCCCAGAGCACCATGCGTTCCACGCCGGGGTGCTGCTGTTGAAATCCGTCTATGGCAGCCGCGATGTGGGGGGCGGTGTCCTCAAACGACGGCAGTTCGCCCGGGCTGTCGCCCATGCCGGGCAGGTCGAAGCGCAACACGGGGAAGCCGGCCTGGGCCAGAAAGCGCGCGAGTTGCACAAACTGCCGGTGGCTGCCCACGCGGTATTGGGCCCCGCCCACCACGATGACCACGCCGGTGCGCTGGCTGGGTGTGCCGGCAGGCGGCAGGCTGACGATGCCCAGCATGTCGAAGCCTTCTCCGTGTAGCCAGAGGCTGTGTTCGTTGATGGTCATGCTGCTGGTTCGCCGATGGCGCTGACAGCCTGCAACGTGGCAGCGATCAGGTTGGGGGCTTCGTCTGTCCCCACGGTCTGCCAGAACGCCGGGCCGCTGACCGCTTGTGCGTTCACCGACCAACCTGCGTTTCGCCAGCTTTCCAGGTGCGCTGACGATGCGGGGCCCAGCGTCGGCTCGGGCTGGTTGGAGGCTTCCAGCCAGATCAGTCGATCATGCGAATGGGTGGCCGTGGCCTGCATGCGCGCGGCACCCAGTCCGTTGGCCAGGACCGGACTGAGTGTGTAGCCTGCAATGTCCACGGGCTGGCCGGACGCCAGCGTTTGTGCGGGCTTGGCGCTTTTGCTCTTGCTTTCGTCGTTGCCTTCCAACCACTGACCCGCGGCGTGCAACCTCAGAAACTGCTGCAGCATCTGTTGACCGTTGATCACGGGCTGCCACAGAAGCAGGTGTGGAGCATGCGGCAGCCGGGCGGCCAGCAAGGTGGCCAGCAGCGTGCCGCTGCGCATGCCCCATAGCCACAGCGGTCCGGTGGCGTGCTCGTTCAGCCAGTCGTGTGCTTGTTGGGCGTCCTGCAGCCAGGCGTCCCAGGTGGCATCCGAAAACTCGCCCTCGCTGTCTCCACAACCGAGCAGGTCGATTTGCAACACCGCAAAGCCCGCCCTTGCGAGTGCTCGGGCTTGCTGGGCCACCACGCGGCGGGTGGTGTTCAGTTCTTCGGCAAACGGGTGCAGGTAGAGCACGCGGCCCTTGGTGGCGCCTTGCGCCGGGTGAAACAGGCAGAAGCGCTGGCCGGTGGGCGTGTGCAAAAAAAACGCCTGGGGCAGGCCGGGGCGTTCCGCTGCGCTCATGCGCCGGTGCTGCTCAGGTGTTGTTCGACCAGGTCGGCGAGGCTGCCGACGGTGGCGAACGCGGTGCCGTTGAGTTCGTCGTCGTCAAACGCGATGCCGAAATGGTTCTCCAGGCCGGTGATGAGCGCGAGCACGGCCATGGAGTCGAGTTCGGGCAGATCGCCCAGCAGGGGCGTGTTGCGATCGAAACCCAGGGCACGGCCCTGCAGGCTGAGTGCTGCATCGAGCACACGCAGGACTTGGTCGGTGACGTTCATGACAGCGGTTGGGTGGTCGGTTGGCAAAGGGGCGAATGTGTCGCGATTCTAGAGAAAGGGCGTGCGCGACGCCGCGATGCTGAGCAGGCATGGCTTACCATCCGCCGCATGCCCCACGCGCCGGATTTCAGCGAGAGCCTGCCACCCGTTTTGCTGCACGATCTGCCAGCCCGCGCTGCGGCGTTGTGGCCGGGTCAGCGAGCCTTGACGCTGGCCGATCACCACATCACGTACCTTGAACTGCAGGCGCAGATCAGCGGCTTGGCCAGTGGATTGCTGGCCTCGGGCCTGCGCCCTGGCGAACGTGTGGCGGTGTTTCTGGAAAAGCGGGTTGAAGCGGTGGTCGCCAGTTTTGCTGCGCCGGCCGCTGGTGGGGTGCTGGTGCCAGTCAACCCTTTGCTCAAACCGGCGCAGGTGGTGCACATCCTTCAAGACTCGGGCGCACGCGTGCTGGTCACGTCGTCGTCGCGGCTCACCCAGTTGGGTGCCTTGCTGGCCGAGTGCTCCGATCTGCGTCAGGTGGTGGTGTGTGACGAAGCTGCTGCTCTGCCGGGCCTGGCGGTGCACGCGTGGGCGGGTCTGTTGAAGGCGCCTGCCGCTGCGTTGCCCGACCGACTGGAATCCGACGTGGCCGCCATCCTCTACACCTCGGGCAGCACCGGCCGACCCAAGGGGGTGGTGTTGTCGCACCGCAATCTGGTGGCTGGGGCCATCAGCGTGGCCGGCTACCTGAACAACTGCGCCTCCGACACCTTGCTCGCCGCCTTGCCGCTCTCGTTCGACGCCGGCTTCAGCCAGCTGACCACGGCGTTTCTGGTGGGCGCACGCGTGGTCCTGCTCAACTACCTGCTGCCGCGCGACGTGTTGCAAGCCATGGCGAAAGAGCAGGTCACGGGGTTGACGGCGGTGCCTCCGCTGTACATGCAGCTAGCTGCACTCGACTGGCCAGCCGACGCCACGCGATCCCTGCGTTACTGGGCCAACACGGGTGGGCGCATGCCTGGGGCCACGCTGCAGCGTTTGCGCGAGTGCGCGCCAGAGGCAGCGCCGTTTCTGATGTACGGTCTGACCGAGGCGTTTCGCTCGACGTTTCTGCCGCCTTCCGAGGTGGACCGCCGCCCCGATTCGATGGGTCGCGCGATTCCGAACGTGGACATCCGCGTGCTGCGCGACGACGGCACCGAGTGCAGTGCCGACGAGCCCGGCGAGCTGGTGCACCGCGGCCCGCTCGTCGCCCAGGGGTATTGGAACCGGCCCGAAGAAACCGCTCAGCGATTCCGTCCGTTGCCGCCAGGCTTGGTGGCGGGCCGCGAGGGCCTGGCGGCGGTGGAGATGGCGGTGTTTTCGGGCGACACGGTGCGCCGTGATGCCGACGGGTTTTTGTACTTTGTCGGCCGCCGCGACGAGATGATCAAGACCTCGGGCTACCGGGTAAGTCCGACCGAGGTCGAAGAGGCGGTGCACGCCAGTGGCCTGGTGCGCGAAGTGTTGGCGGTGGGCGTGGCGCACGAAACATTGGGGCAGGTGATCCATGTGGCGGCCGTGGCGGTGGACATCGCTGACACCGCGGCTTTGTTGGCCCATTGCCGCGCACAGCTGCCGGGCTACATGGTGCCCACCGCCGTGCACTGGTCGCCCGAACCTTTGCCGCGCAACCCCAACGGCAAGCTCGACCGCCCGCGCTGGAAAGCCGACTGGGAGCGCAGCCCCCACAGCCCAGAGAACCAAGGCCCGACATGAGACCGACCGACACCCTGAATGGCGAACTGTGCGTGGGCAGCATTCCGCTCTCGCGCCTGGCCGAACGCGTGGGGCAGACGCCTTTTTACGCCTACGACCGAGCCTTGCTCGCGGCGCGTGTGGCCGCCGTGCGCGCGGCCCTGCCGGCGGGCATTGGTCTGCACTACGCCGTGAAGGCGAACCCCATGCCGGCGCTGGTGAGTTTCATGCGGCCGTTGGTGGACGGGCTGGACGTGGCATCGGCTGGCGAAATGGCGGTGGCGCTGGATGCCGGCGCCGATCCACAGCAGGTGAGCTTTGCGGGCCCCGGCAAGCGCGATGTGGAGTTGGTGCAGGCGGTGGCCGCGGGTGTGTTGGTGAACCTGGAGTCGATGCGTGAAGTGGTCTTGCTCGCCGGCGCCTCGCAGCGCCTGGGCGTGCCCGCGCGCGTGGCCGTGCGCGTGAACCCCGACTTTGACCTGCGCGGGGCCGGCATGCGCATGGGCGGTGGTGCCAAGCCCTTTGGCGTGGACACCGAGCAGGTGCCGGCCGTGCTCCAGGCCTTGTCTGCTGCGGGCCTGCAGTTCGAGGGCTTTCACCTGTACCCGGGCTCGCAGAACCTCAAGGGCGAGCTGATCGCGCAGGCACTCACCCAGAGCCACGAACTGGTGCTGCGCCTGGCGGCCAAAGCGCCCACGCCGGTGAAACACGTCAACCTCGGCGGCGGTTGGGGCATTCCGTACTTCCCGGGCGAGCAGGCGCTGGATCTGGCGCCCGTGAGCGACGCGCTGGCCACCATCCAGCAGCGCATGTCCCGCGAGCTGCCCGGTGCTCACGCGGTGTTGGAGCTGGGCCGCTATCTGGTGGGCGAAGCGGGGGTGTATGTGGCCCGTGTGCTCGACCGCAAGGTTTCCCGCGGCCAGGTGTTTCTGGTCACCGACGGTGGCATGCACCACCACCTGGCGGCCTCGGGCAATTTCGGCCAGGTGATCCGGCGCAACTACCCGGTCGCCATCGGCAACCGCATGGAAGCCACGGCGCATGAGGTGGCATCGGTGGTGGGGCCGCTGTGCACGCCGCTTGATGTGTTGGCCGAGCGCATGGAGCTCGCTTGCGCCGAGCCGGGCGACTTGGTGGTCGTGTTCCAGTCGGGCGCATACGGCCCCAGCGCGAGCCCGCAGGCGTTTCTGGGCCACCCGCGCTGCGCGGAAGTGCTGGTCTGAAGCCGCGCATGGTGCGCTCGGTGCCCGGCTGGCGCGGTGCGGGCGCGTTGTCGCTGGCGGGCTTGCTGGGGCTGGCAGCGCTCGGTCTGGCTGCCCATCATCCCGTTGCCCCGGTGACCGTGACGGGGACACTGCTGCTGGCAACGTTGCTCGTGGCCTGGCGGCCCGGGGCGATGTGGTTTTTGCTGCCGGCCATGCTGCCCGTCGCGAGTTTTGCGCCCTGGACGGGGTGGACGCTCTTCGATGAATCGGACCTGCTGGTGATGGCCTGTCTGGTCGGGGGTCTGGCGCACTGGTCGTTGCACAGGCGCTCACACGCGGCAGACGCTGCCAAGTCTGGTCAGCGGGTGTTTGTGGCCCTGTGGTGCCTGCTCGCGTTCACGCTGGCCTGGGGTGTCTGGCTGGGGGTGGACGACGCGGGCGTCGAGTGGTCAAGGCTTTTTGAGGACGAAGCGGCTCTGTACGCCGGGCATGACAGCGTGTGGAACACCGTGCGCGTGGCCAAGAGCCTGGTTTGGGGGCTGCTGCTGGGTGCACTCATGTGGGCGCACGCGCCAGCCTTCAAACCCGCTGCCTGGGTGGCGCGCGGCATGGTGGCCGGCCTCACACTGGTCTGTCTGGTCGTCTTGTGGGAGCGGGGTGTCTACGCAGGTCTGTTCGACTTCAGCCTGCCATACCGCACCAGCGCCTGGTTCTGGGAAATGCACGTGGGTGGCGGTGCGATCGATGCCTACCTGGCCATGGCGCTGCCGTTCGCCTTCTGGGCCGTGTGGACCGCGCCCACTGCGTGGCGCTGGGCGGCGGCCAACGCCTTGATGGTCGTCTCGGTCTACACCGTGCTCACCACCTATTCGCGCGGTGCGTACCTCGCGGTGTTGATCTCGCTGGTGTTCATGGGGGTGAGCGCCTGGCGTTTGAGACTGGCACCCGCTGCGGGCGCAGCCTGGGGCCGGCGCACCTTGGGCAGCGTGCTGTTGGTGCTGGGCCTGGAAGGTTTGCTGGTGTTTGGTGGGGGCTCTTTCATGGCCGACCGTTTGACCCGTTCCAACGCGGATCTGCTGGGGCGCGTGGCGCATTGGCAGGCGGGCATCGACCTGCTCAAGTCGCCGGCCGATTGGATGCAGGGGCTGGGCGTGGGACGCTTTTCGGCGCACTACAGCCGCGAGGTGCCGGGCGGTGGTTATGCGGGCCGAGCCGATTGGCAGCGTTCTGCCGCTGGTGAGCCACAAGTGGCGCTGGCCGGCCCGGCGTCAGAAGGGCAGCGCGAGGGTTACTTCGCGCTCACGCAGCGGATCGACGTGGGCACGGTGGGTGGCCACCGCGTTCGCCTGCGTGCGCACAGTGCGCAGCCGGCGCACCTGGTGGTGAGCGTGTGCGAGCGGCACCTGCTTTACGAGTTTCGGTGCCAGTGGCAGTGGGTTGCCGTGCCGCAGACCGCGGTCGGCGATGGCCCCCTCGAAGCGGTGCTGGCCGGCGATCCGTTTGACGACCGCAGCGGCCGCGAACGATGGCGCCAGGGGGTGCTGGCCGTGGCGCCCGCGCAGGCCGGCTCCATCGTGCAACTGCAGAGCCTGGAGGTGTTCGATGCAACTGGGCGCCAAGTGTTGAAGAACCGCGATTTCAGCGCAGGTTTGCAGCACTGGTTCCCCATGGCCATGGGTTATTTCCAGCCTTGGCACATCGACAACCTGTACCTGGACGTGCTGATCGAGCGTGGCCTGTTGGGTCTGGTGGTGTTTGCCATCTGGGTGCTCTGGGCGGGCGCCTCGCTGTGGCGGGGCTTGCGACTCGGTGATTCACGGGCCTGGGTGTTGAGCGGCGGGGTGCTCGGGTTGTTGAGCCTGGGTTCCGTGATCAGTGTCACGGAAGTGCCGCGTGTGCTGCTGATACTGATGCTTTTGATGTGGTCAAGCGGCTCGATTCGTGGACAAATAGAGGATGTTTCACGGTGTAACGAGTTGTAGTCATTTGGATTACGCTGTAAGGTGCCGGATGGTGTCGGAAACTGCGCGACGCCCTGATTCGAAAATACACACGGATTCCCGCTTTGATCAAGATTTTTAACCACTATTTCCACCGCCGAACGGTGCTTCAGGTCATGTTGGACATGGGCCTGGTGGTGGGTGCGCTGATCGTGGCCATGTTCGTTCAGTCCAACTCGTCGGTGCTCAACGCCTCTGTCGTCACCGAGGGACTGAGCCGCGGCGTGCTCATGGCGCTGGGCATGTTGGCAGTGAATTCCGCTCTCGGCTTCTACGAGCGCAGCCGCAGCAAGACCACGGGCCAGATGCGCGCCCGCGCAGTGTTGTCTTTTGTACTGTCGGGCGTCATCGCGGTGGGTGTTTTGTGGTTTCTGCCGCTGGAGCCTTCGTACGACGCCAAATGGGTCGCTCTCGTGGTGTTGGGTACCACCGGTTTCATGCTCACGCACAGGGTGCTGGTGGGTGAAATGCTCCCCAAATCGCTGACCCGTCGCAAAGTGCTGGTGTACGGCACCGGCGAGCGCGCGCAGATGGTGGGCAAATCACTGACCCACGCCAGCGCCAATGTGGAACTGGTCGGCTACTACGCCAGCCCCAACGAAACCGACCACCGCGTGACTTCGTGGGCCACGCTGGCCCCCGGCGAGCGTCTCAACGACCTCGTGACGCGCGCCGGTGTCGACGAGATCGTGGTGGCCTTGACCGAGCGACGCGGTGGCAGCATGCCCATGCGCGAACTGCTCGACTGCAAGCTGCAGGGCGTGCGCGTGTCCGACATCGCCACCTACTTTGAGCAGAACCTCGGCCAGATCCGGCTGGAGTCTGCGTCGGCCGGTTGGCTGATTTTCGGCGAGGGTTTCAACCAAGGCTTCTTGCGGTCGTCGGTCAAACGCTTGTTCGACATTGCCGGTGCGGTGGTGCTCATCGTGCTCTCGCTGCCCATCATGGTGTTGACCGCGCTGGCCATCAAGCTGGAGAGTCCTGGCCCTGTGCTGTACCGCCAGGAACGAGTGGGTTTGGGCAGCAAGACCTTCAACGTGGTGAAGTTCCGCAGCATGCGCACCGATGCCGAGAAAGACGGTGTGCCGCGCTGGGCCACAGCGGCTGACAGCCGCGTCACCCGCATCGGTCGCATCATCCGCAAGCTGCGCATTGACGAGCTGCCGCAGTTGTTCGGGGTGCTCACCGGCGACATGAGTCTGGTCGGCCCACGCCCCGAGCGCCCGTATTTTGTGGACCAGCTCACGCAGGACATCCCGTTCTACGCGGTGCGTCACAGCGTGAAACCGGGCGTCACGGGCTGGGCACAGGTGAGCTACCAGTACGGCGCTTCTCGCGAAGACACGGTCGAGAAGCTGCAGTACGACCTTTACTACGTGAAAAACCACTCGCTCTTCCTCGATCTGGTGATCCTCTTTGAGACCATCGGCGTGGTTCTGACGGGCAAAGGTGCGCAGTAACGCGTTGGCGCTCATGACGGCGCGGCACCCGACATGATCGGCGTCGACAACTCCCTGATGGCCTGGGGCTTCGGTGCTGCGGCCCTGGCCTATGCGCTGCTGGCCTTGTTGGTCGCCCGTCAGGGCTACCTCACGCGACCGGTGAATCGCCCCGGTGTGGCCATCTTGCTGGCCGCTGTGCTCACCACCGCCTGGGCGGGTCTGAGCCTGCTGGCTTTGGCGGCACCCATCTGGTGGGTCTGGGCCGCGGTGGCCGATGTCTGCCGATACGCCGCCTGGTTTGCTTTCATCGTGTTCCTTTTCCGGGCCAGTGCCGACCAGGGCAAGGCGCTGGACACCGCGTCGTGGATGGCACCGTTGGCCGTGGCGTTGCCGCTGTTGAGCTTGCTCAGCCTGGTGTTCTCCGCCCTCTGGTTTCAGCCAACGGGCGGCGCTCCAGTGGGCCTGTTCCTGACGATGATGTTGCTGTCGGTGCTGGGCCTGGTGTTGGTCGAACAGCTGTTTCGCAACTTGCCCGAAGACGCGCTCTGGAGCGCCAAACCGATCTGCCTGGGTCTGGCCGGAATCTTCCTGTTTGACCTGTACCTGTATTCCCAGGCGGTGCTGTTTGCAGGTATCGACCAGGACGCCTGGAACATTCGCGGCATCGTGCATGCGGCATTGATGCCGCTGTTGCTGCTGTCCACCACGCGCCACCGCAACTGGATCGCCAAGATCCGCGTCTCGCGCAAGGTGGTGTTCCATTCGGCGACGCTGCTGTTGGCTGGCGGCTACTTGCTGTTCATTGCCGGCGTGGGCTACTACGTGCGCTATTTCGGCAGCGACTGGGGTCGTGCACTGCAGCTCGCGCTGGTGTTTCTCGCGTTGGTGCTGCTGATGGCGCTGGCGTTGTCGCGCACCTTCCGTGCGCGCATGCGGGTCTTGTTGGGCAAGCACTTCTTCAACTACCGCTACGACTACCGCGAAGAGTGGCTCAAGTTCACCCAGACCCTGTCCAACCCGGGTGCGCCTGGCGAAACCGGCTTGAACGTGATCCGTGGGCTGGCCGACATGCTGGAGAGTCCGGCTGGTGCGCTTTGGCTGCGCAGGCCTGACGAAAAACTGTACCGCCAGGTGGCGCGCTGGAACCTGCCACAGCAGTCGCAGACCGAGCCGGTGGACTCCGCTTTGCTCGACTTCATGCACCGCACCGGCTGGGTGGTCAACCTGGAGGAATACCGCCTCGCCCCCGAGCGGTACGAGAACCTGGTGTTGCCCGACTGGTTGCAAGGACAGACGCAAGCCTGGCTGCTGGTGCCCTTGTGGTTGGGCAACGAGTTGCTGGGCTTCGTGGTGCTGGGCAGCCCGCGCACCCGCATGGACGTGAACTGGGAAGTGACCGATCTGCTCAAGACGGCGGGCCGGCAGGCCGCCAGTTTTCTGGCGCAGATGCAGTCGACCGAAGCGCTGCTGGAAGCGCGCAAGTTTGAAGCGTTCAGCCGCATGTCGGCTTTTGTGGTGCACGACCTCAAGAACATCGTGACCCAGCTTTCGCTGATGGTGAAAAATGCCAAGCGCCTGAGCCACAACCCCGAGTTCCAGGCCGACATGCTGATGACGGTGGAGAACTCGCTGGAACGCATGCGCCAGCTGATGCTGCAGTTGCGCGAAGGCGCAGCGCCTGGCGGTGCTGCGGTGGGCGTTGACCTGGGCAGGATTGCGCAAGACTTGGCGCACAGCGTGTCGCGCCGCGGTCGCGAGCTTGAGGTCAACGTGCAGCCGCGGGGGGCCACGCGTGGCCACGAAGACCGCCTGGAGCGCGTCATGGGGCACCTGGTGAACAACGCGCTGGACGCCACCGAATCGCCCCAGCGCGTGTGGCTCAAGATCGACCGTTTTGGCAGCCATGCGCGCGTGGAAGTCGGGGACAATGGCATGGGCATGTCCGAGAGCTTCGTGCAGGAGCGGCTGTTCAAGCCGTTTCAGACCACCAAGGAAGCCGGCATGGGCATCGGCGCCTACGAGAGTTTTCAGTACGTGCAGGAGCTGGGAGGCAAGGTGAGCGTGGACAGCAAGGAAGGCGAGGGGACCGTGGTCACGCTCCTGTTGCCCCTCATCGAGTCGTTTCACGATTCCGACTGGCATCACATGGGAGAGGCATGAGCGCAGACAAAGGCCCGCAGTTGCTGATCGTGGAAGACGATCTGGCATTGCAAAAACAAATCAAATGGTCGCTCGACCAGTTCGCCTCCGCGACTGCGGACGACCGCGAAAGTGCCATCACACAACTGCGCCGCCACGCGCCCGCCGTCGTGACGATGGATCTGGGCCTGCCGCCCGACGCGGACGGCACCGACGAGGGCTTCAAGCTGCTGGAGCAGATCGTTGTTGCGTCACCCGATACCAAGGTGATCGTCCTCACCGGACAGAACGGCCAGGCCAACGCGCTCAAGGCGATTGCCATGGGCGCCTACGATTTTCTGGCCAAGCCCTTCGAGCCTGAAATGCTCAACCTCACGGTGGAGCGGGCGTTTCGCCTGCACGAGCTGCAAACTGAAAACGCGCGCCTGCAGTCCATGCGCCAGCCCGACACGCTGGCCGGCCTGATCACGCGCGACCCCGATGTCCTGCGCGTGTGCCGGACCATCGAAAAGGTGGCCAACACCGGCGCCACGGTGATGCTGCTGGGTGAGAGCGGTACCGGCAAGGAAGTGCTGGCCCGTGGACTGCACCAGTCGTCCAACCGAAGGGCAGGGCGCTTTGTGGCCATCAACTGCGCGGCCATCCCCGAGAACCTCCTTGAGAGCGAGCTCTTTGGCTACGAGAAGGGCTCATTCACCGGTGCGGCCAAAACCACGCTGGGCAAGATCGAAACCGCCAACGGCGGCACGCTCATGCTCGACGAGATCGGCGATCTGCCCATGCCGCTGCAGGCCAAGCTGTTGCGCTTTCTGCAGGAGCGTGTGATCGAGCGGGTGGGCGGTCGTCAGGAGATTCCGGTTGATGTGCGCATCGTCTGTGCCACCCACCAAGACCTGAAGCAGCTCCCGACGGCGGGACGTTTTCGCGACGACCTGTATTACCGCCTGGCCGAGATCGTCGTCAACATCCCGCCACTGCGCTCGCGGGTGGGCGACGCTGCCTTGTTGGCCCACGCCTTCACCAAACGGTTTGCGCAGGAACAAAACCGGCGCAATCTGTCTCTGTCTGAGGATGCGCTGCGGGCCATCGAGGCGCACACTTGGCCGGGCAACATCCGCGAACTGGAAAACTGCATCAAACGCGCCACCATCATGGCCGACGGCAGCCAGGTCACCGCCGAAGACCTGGGGCTTGTGGCCCCGCCGGGTGAACAGGGCGACGCGTCGCTGGACCTGCGTACCGTGCGCGATGAAGCTGAAAAGAAGGCGGTGATCGCTGCGCTGGCGCGCTCCAACGGGAACGTGCTGAAGGCGGCGGAACTGCTGGGGGTGAGCCGACCCACCCTGTACGACCTGATGCACCGCCTCGGCTTGAAATGACTCCCCGCTTGATCAAGAGGAACTCGCCATGAACACCACAAACACCCCTTGGCGCATTGCGCCGGTTGCCTTGGCCATCGCCTTGCTGTTGTCCGCCTGCGGCAACAGCGACCCGCAGAAGATGGTGGAGTCGGCACGGGAGTACCTGGACAAGAAGGACAACGCTGCCGCCATCATCCAGCTCAAGAACGCATTGCAGGAAAAGCCCGATCTGGCGGAAGCGCGCTTCCTGCTGGGCAAGGCGCTGCTGACCAATGGCGACCCGGTGGGCGCACAGACGGAACTGCAGAAAGCCTTGGATCTGGGTCACGCCACCGATGAAGTCACACCGCTGCTGGCACGCAGCCGTCTGGCTCAGGGGCAGTTTGCGGGCGTGACGAAGGACTACGGGGCGGTGCAGCTCGGCAGCGCCGAGTCCAACGCCACCCTGAAGACCCTGGTCGCCGTGGCCTGGCGCCAGCAGGGCAATCAGGACGCTTTTCAGAAGAGTTTGCAAGACGCGCTCTCGGCCAAGCCCGACCACGAACCCGCGCTGATCGAACAGGCGCGTTTCAAGGCGGCCCAGCGGGACTTTGATGGTGCCCTGGGCGTTCTGGCGGGCATGCTGGCGAAGTCACCCGCCAACGAAGACGCGCTCAAGCTGCGCGGCGACATCCTGCTCTACGGCAAAAACGACCCCGACCAAGCGCTGGCCGCCTACCGGGAGTCGGTGGCCGCCCGACCCAAGTTCCAGGAAGGCCAGGGCGGTGTGGTGCGTGTGCTGCTGAGCCAGGGCAAGCTCGACGAAGCGACCAAAGAAATCGAGACCCTCAAATCGTTTGCGGCCGGTTACCCGCAAACGCTCACCCTGCAGGCCCAGCTGGCTTTGCAGAAGAACGAGTTGCCTGCCGCGCGCGAGCACGCGCAGCAGTTGCTCAAGCTCACCCCCAGCAACCCCACGGCGCTGGAGCTCGCAGGCTCGATCGAATTCCAGCTCAACTCCATGGTGCAGGCCGAAGCCTTGCTCGCGCGCGCGGTCCAGGCTGCGCCGCAACTGCGTGTGGCGCGCCGTGTGCTGGTGTTGACCTATCTGCGCACCGGTCAGGTGGACCGCGCCATTGCGGCCCTGCCCGCCGACATCGCCACCAACGACTCTGATCCAGCGCTGCTCTCGGTGGCCGGGCAGGCCCACATGGTCAAAGGTGACGTTGAACTCGCCCAGCAGTTCTTCACCCGCGCCGCCAAGCTCGACCCGACCGACCCCACGAAACGCACCACGCTGGCCCTGAGCCAGATGACGACCGGCAACGTCGAGTCCGCGCTGGGCGAGCTGCAGGACATCGCGTCGTCCGACGCCGGTGTGGTGGCCGACATGGCTTTGATCAACGCCCACATGCGTCGCCGCGACGTGGACAAAGCCCTGGTGGCCATTGATGCCCTGCAGAAAAAACGGGCCAACGATCCGCTGCCACACCAGCTGCGCGGCCGTGCACTGCTGCTGCGCAACGATCGCGCGGCCGCCCGCACGTCGTTCGAGCAGGCCCTCAAGATCGATCCCGCCTACTTTGCCGCCACCGCTGCACTGGCTGCGCTGGACATCGTCGACCGCAAACCGCAAGACGCCCAACAGCGCCTGGAAGCGGTGCTCAAGACCAACCCCGCCAACCCCCAGGCCTTGATGGCGCTGGCCGAAATCAAGGTGGGTTCGGGTGCCGGCAAACAGGAGGTGATCGACCTCATCCAGAAAGCGATTGACGCCGCACCGACCGACAAAGCACCTCGACTGATGCTGGTGGAGTACCACCTGCGCCAGAACGATGCCAAGGCCGCCTTGACCACCGCACAAAGCGCCGCTGTTGCACTGCCCGATGTGCCCGAGCTGGTGGACGCGCTGGGCCGCGCCCAGGCCGCCAACGGAGAGAACAACCAGGCCATGAGCAGCTTCAACAAGCTGGTGGGCCTGATGCCGCAGTCGCCTCTGCCGTATTTGCGCATGGCCACGGTGCACGTGGCGGCCAAGGACAACTCCGCCGCCATCACCAGCCTGCGCAAGGCACTGGACGCTCAGCCCAACCTGCTCGCTGCCCAGCGCGGCTTGGCCGAGTTGCTCCTCAAGACCAACCAGACCAGCGAGGCCGTGGCCATCAGCAAGACGGTGCAGAACCAGCGGCCGAAGGAAGGCGCCGGCTTCCTGCTGGAAGGCGACGTGCATGCCACCACCCGCAACTGGACGGCAGCAGCGGCAGCCTATCAGGCTGGTTTGAAGGTGGCCCCTGGCCCCGAGCTGGTCATCAAGCTGCACACCGCGCTCACCCAGGGCGGCAAGGCCGCCGATGCACAGCGCGTGACCACCGAATGGCTGCGTGTGAACCCCAACGACGCGGCCATTCCGCTGTATCTGGGTGACCGCGCCATTGCCGCCAACCAGCTCAACGAGGCGCAACGCCAGTACGACCGCGTGATCGCCCTGCAACCGAACAACGCGCTTGCGCTGAACAACATGGCGTGGGTGGCCGGCAAGTTGGGTCGTGCCGATGCGTTGGCGCTGGCCGAGAAAGCCAACGAAGTGGCGCCCAACCAACCGGCATTCATGGACACGCTGGCCATGCTGCTTTCCGAGAAAAACGAACACGCGCGCGCGCTCACTTTGCAGAAAAAGGTGGTGGAACTCCAGCCCAACGCGCCGCTGTTCAAACTCAACCTGGCCAAGATCCACCTCAAGGCCGGTGACAAGGCGGCGGCCAAACCGCTGCTGGATGAGCTGACGGCGTTGGGCGACAAGTTTGCAGGGCAGGCGGAAGTCGCCCAACTCAAGGGCTCGCTGTGATCCGGAAGCGTCGGCATTTTTTACATGACAGCCCTCTCAAACCCGAACCAACAACACCCGCGTCCAGTTGCTCCGCCAAAATCAAGGACTTGTAAGCAGCTGTATGTTTCGGCAGGATTCTTGCTTGCAAGCTCAAAAACCCACCTGACGCTCGACCACACCAGTCTTGACCACTCGAATTCGCGCCACAGACTGACACTCCGGGAAGCAGGAAGCCTCACATGAACGACAAGAACACGCCCTCAAACAGCCTGCCACAGACGGATGAGACCCCCGCCGCCGGGCTCACCCGCCGCCGTCTCGTGCGCGCCGGACTCACCGCGGCGCCCGTGATGGCTGCGCTGCACAGCAACACCGTGCTGGCCGGGGGTTCCAAGGGCTTTGGCCATGGTTGCATCCGGCCTTCCACGTTCTCGTCCCTCCAGACTGCAAAGTCGCTCAGTCAGGGGCCGAAAACCCACGGCAACCTGGTGTGCAAGCCCCACACGTACTGGCAGCACAGTTTTCCCGACAAGTTCAAGCATGCGTATTTCCTGTCGGATGTGACGAAGTGCCGACGTGATCCAAAGCCGTACGACCACAAGAAGTCGTACAAGAAACTGAAAATGCGCGAAGTGTTTGAGCTTCGCGACGAGGATACCGATGCGAGGCTCGCGCGCTATGTACTGGCAGCGTTTTTGTCTGCCGATGCCGCCGGTCTTGGCTCCGACAACGTTTGGCTGACCAAGCGCCAATGCCATGAAATCTGGAACGGGCGTGGTAACTGGAGGCCTTTTGCAGGTGCCAACTGGGACTTGAACCAGACGATGAACTACTTCGAGGCCGTTTTCGCCTGGGGTTAGAGGTGAATGAGGCGCAATCGTCTGGCCACTTCGTGTGCCAGAGGGCAGATGACCTGGTGCTGCGGGCGTTTCAAGACGGGGTGGTGGTGTATGACGAGTCTGATGGCAGCGTGCGAGCCCTGACGCCGTCAGCGGGTCTCGCCTTGGAGATCTGCAAAACGACCGTGTTGATCACGGCCAGCGAGCTGGCGGATCGCTTGGGTCTGTCCGAGCCCACCGAGGAAGAGTTGGTCTCAGTCGTCTCTTTGCTCCAGCAGATGAAGACGATGGGTTTTCTGGAGCACGTTTCGACGTGATCCAAACGAAAAAGCTGTCAGCGCTGTCAACGGAACAACTCGCCCAGGAGCTGGCCCATGGTGGTGTCTTGCTCAGAGTGCCTCCTTTCGTGATGCACATCACCAGCCCCATTCCGGTCGTGGCCCAGGGCCTGCGAGCGCTCTATGGCGAGCATGAACTCGTTCGGGATCCGGCCACTTTCACCGACTTCCGTGTGTCGGTGAGATCGGAGTGGCGCTTCTTGAAACGGGTTTGTGTCTTCGAGATGGACGGGTTCAAGCCCTTCACACCCCTGGCCTACGGAGAGGCCTTCGCCTTTCTGGAATGGGGCATGAACTGGTGCATCACCAGCCATTGCCACAATTGGTTGACCATCCACTCGGCTGTGCTGGAGAAAAACGGTCGTGCGGTGTTGCTGCCGGCACCCCCCGGATCCGGTAAAAGCACGCTGTGCGCTGCGCTCATGTTGCACGGCTGGCGCTTGTTGTCTGACGAAATGGCCTTGCTGGATCCGGCGACAGGTCTGGTGACGCCAGCACCTCGACCCGTGAGTCTGAAGAACGCGTCGATCGAGGTGATCCGCCCGCGTGCCCAAGGCTTGAATTTCGGCCCGGTGGCCCATGACACCCTCAAGGGCACCGTGGCGCACATGCAGGTGTCTGCTGACAGTCTGGCGAAGGCCCATGTGCCGGCGTTACCGGCGTGGGTGGTGTTCCCCAAGTACGTCAAAGGCGCCCTGTTGACGGTGCGAGATCACCCGAAATCCCAGGCCTTGGTGGCGCTGGCGTCCAACAGTTTCAACCACCATGTGCATGGCCGCACCGGGTTTGAAGCCGTGGCGGATTTGATCGAGCGCTGTGCTTGCCACGATCTGGAGTACGCCTCGCTGGAGGATGCGCTGGGCTGGTTCGACGCGCTGGAGGCTCAGCCGTGAGTCCGTTGTCCATGCAGGTGTTGCTGGACGCGTTGCACCGGCCGTCCCGTCTGCCCGGGCTGTCTCTCGGCGATTGGGATCTGTTGATCCGCCAGGGGCGGCGCGCCGACGTGTTGGCCCGCATCGGCGAGAGCGCGCGACACCATGGGTTGTGGGACAGTTTGCCGCCACAGCCCCGACGGCACCTCGAATCGGCCATGAAACTCGCCCAGCGCCAGCATGTGGAACTGCGCCACGAGGTGCAGGCAATTGCCCGGGCGCTGGAGCCGTTGGGCGAGCCGGTGGTGTTGCTCAAAGGCGCCGCTTATGTTGCGGCGGGGTTGGCCGCTGCGCGTGGACGCATGGTGTCCGACGTGGACATTCTCGTGCCGCGCCAGCGACTGGCCGAGGTCGAGTCGGCGCTGATGATGGGCGGGTGGGTGCAGACGAACCACGATGCCTACGACCAGCGGTACTACCGCCAATGGATGCACGAGTTGCCGCCGTTGCGCCACGTCAAGCGCGGATCGGTGCTTGACGTTCACCACGCCATCCTGCCGCCCACGGCGCGGCTCAAGCCCGATTCCGCGCTGCTGCTGGTGGATTCGGTGGCGGCGGCCGGTGACGAGCGCATCCGTGTGCTGAGCCCGCCCGACATGGTGCTGCACAGCGCTGCCCACTTGTTTCACGAGGGTGAGCTGGAGATGGGTTTGCGCGGTCTGGTCGACCTCGACGCGCTGCTGCGCGAGTTTGGCGCCGATCTGGATTTCTGGCCTGCCCTGCAGGCGCGGGCCTTGCAGCTCGACCTGCAGGGGCCGCTGTACCTGGCCTTGCGCTACACGCGCCTGCTGCTGCAGACGCCTGCGCCCGAGGGTTTGGAAACCGAGTTGCATGCGGCCGCGCAGCGCCGTGGAGCGGTGATGCCCACCGGTTTGCAAGACGCGCTCTTTCTGCGCGCGCTGCGTCCCGACCACGCCACTGCATCCGACGGCTGGACGCCGCTGGCACGTGCCGCGCTTTACCTGCGCGGGCATTGGCTGCGCATGCCGCCGGCGCTGC
>JAJNQE010000078.1 GCA_021154985.1 Hydrogenophaga sp. | reverse complement strand
CCACGGAGATCTTCACGGGCGGCTGAGGTGGGGGTCGGGGCTCACCTCGGCCGTCCCGCATCAATCCACCGCTGCGTCATGCCGCGCGCGAGGTTGTAGCGTGCGCAGTTGTATGCCTCCAAGTGGTCCAGTTCGGTGTTTGCAATGGCTCGCAAGGCCGTGATTTCAGCGCCGTCAACGGGCACTTGTGAGAACGCTTCGTCCAGCGTTCGGCCGTGGAAGACGACCAGCTGCATGAGCTCATTCAGTGCCTGGCGGTACCGTGCTCGAAGCGGGTCCGGCACGGCCAGGGAGGCTCTGAGCACGCTGTACTTCTGGATGGACCGGCGGTAGATGAATTCGAACAGTTCCACCGCTGCTGCGACGTTGCGCTGCTCGTAGACGCCCAGCATGGCCGTCGCATAGTCGGTGCGCTCGACATCCAGAAAAGACAAGGGTGCGCAGTTGTGCAGCAGGAGCGGCAGGTTGGCGCTCAGGCGACTCGTTCGCTTGTTGCCATCTGCAAACGGCTGAAGGTAGGCAATGTTGACCCACAAGAAGAACGCGGCTTCCACCGGATTCCGGATGTGGCGCACTTTTTCAATGATGCGCTTGAGCATGTCTTCCAGAAGAGCGGGAACGTTGCTCGGGGAATAGACAGAGCCGTCAATGTTCACCAACCGTCGGCGGATACTGCCGATGTCCCGGGAGTCCCGCAACAGATCCCTCATCAACTTGGCCTGCAGGTCAACGATCACGGGCACGGTGATGCCTTCGGTCGGCACAGCGTCGACCATGAACTCGATGGCGCTCTTGTGGTTGAGCAGCATCAGGGTGTCTTCGTCGAAGGGACCTGCTTGCTCCCCGAGCTCAAAGAGTGCCTGAGTGTCGAGCAAGCTCTTGTTGTTGCCTTCCAGGCGCGATGACGACCAGGACAGATCGATGAGCAGTTGCTCCAGAACCTCGCGGGCATAGGTTCCTGCGGGTTGCTGGTCTCGGCCGCGGCCCGCATTGAACAAGTCTGCAGCCAACTGGGTTGGCAGCAAGCTGGACTGGTTCGGGACGTAGTTGCCCACAAAACCGCTGTCATAGCCTGTCGGGATGCGCGTTCCCAAAGGTGCACGGAGTGTTTCAACCAAGGGCAGAGCAGCCGGCGACCACCGCAGCAAGCCCGGCTCCGCTGGCGACAGTGAATGCCCCAAGGCAAGCTTGGCCGCATGGGTGGCCACGTACCGGGTGGACCGTCCGTCCCCCAACTTTTCCAGAAAGCCAGCGGCCAGGAGATCTCGCAAGGCCCGGTTGATCGTGGGTCGGGAAGCCTGCAGGGCTTGCGCCAGTCCACCCGGCTGCGTGGGTTCCTTCGCAGCAAGGACCACGCGCAACAACGCTTCGTGACGGGGAGACCGAGGTGCAGGGGTGGTCATGGCGCAGGCAAACTTGTCATTTGACGAGATTTTGGCCGCATTCTTATCGAAATGACAAGAATACGCCGCAATCTTGTCAAAGCGTCTGCGCGATCACGCCCCCAGCAAGCGCGGCACCGCCGCCACCAGCATGGCCACGCCCGAGAGCGCCAGCAACGACAGCACCAGTTTGCGAAACGCCGCCTCGCTCAGGCCCACATACAGCTTCGCGCCCAGCAACACCGGCACCAGCAGCGCGACCGCCACCACCGGCAGCAGCGGCCAGATGTCGCGTGTGACCGCGCCCGTGGCCACATAGCCGAGCATCGTGAACGACAAGGCCGCGAGGTTGAAGTTCTGCACGATGGAGCGCTGCCGGTCTTTCTCCATGCCGCGCAGCGTGCACCACAGCGTGGGCACCACGCCGGTGAAGCCACCGATACCGCCCATGAAGCCCCCCGCCGCGCCGGCCACGCCATCGGCCAGGCGCCCGCCGCGCGCGATGCGCGGCAACTTTGTCGACAGCAGCATGGCCGGGCACCACACCACCAGCACGCTGCCCAGGATCAGCTTGAACAGATCGGCGTTGAGGTGCGGCAGCACCGCCACGCCGATGGGCACGCCCACCACCCCGCCGGCCAGAAACGGCCAGAGCGCGGGCCACCGGAAACCGCGCCGCGTGGTGAACACGGCAATGAGCTGGCCGGTGAGTGAACCGAACACCGCGAGCACGGCGGCCACACGCGGATCGATACCCCAGACCCAGAACGACATGGCCACCATGCTGAAGGCAAAGCCCGACAGACCTTGCACAAAGCCGGCCACGGCTGCGCCCACCACCAACAACCAGAGTTCGGGCGTCATGCCTGGATCACTCCCACGTCAGGCGGGTCAGCTTCCAGTCGTCCGACACATACCGCCATTCCATGCGCACCTCGTACGGTGCAGCCCGCTCGGGTATGAGGCCTTGCGCCCCCGTGACCAGCACCTGCGCCTGCGTGAGCCCGGACTGCGGCGCAGTAGGGTCGATGCTGCTCTTGCGCGTGACGGCGATCACTTTCACGTTGGCGTAGCGCAGGAACATGAGCGTCATGGTCTTGCGCGCAGCGTCCTGGTCCATGCCGTCCTGCGCCTGGAAGCCCGCGTCGAGCTGGTCGATCACCGCGCTGGTGTCCTTGGCTTCCAGGTTGTCCTGCAGCTTCTGCACGGCGGCTTCCAGCTGGGCCTGGGGATCGTTCTTGCCGCAAGCGGACAACAGCACGGCCGCCGCCAGTGCCAACACACACCACCAGCCCACCGCCCAGCCCCGTTCGTTCTTCACCACCCTGCACTCCTTTGTTGACAATAGGCCTCCACTGTAGCTGTGGGTCATGACCCCCTGGAGACACCCTTGAGCCTGGTTCATCTGCTGCTGCGTCACGCGCGGCAATTCCCCGAACGCCCCGCCATCTTCTACGGCACCAACCCCTGGGCCACCCACGGCCAGTGGGCGCAGCGCAGCGCGGGCCTGGCCCGGCGCATGCAGGCCGCCGGCCTGGTGCCGGGCGACCGGGTGATGCTCTTCATGCGCAACCAGCCGCGCTACCTGGAGATCCTGTGGGCGGCGTGGTGGGCCGGTCTGGTGGTGGTGCCGGTCAACGCCAAGCTGCATCCGCGCGAAGCCGAGTGGATCGTGGCCAACGCAGGGGCGCGCTGGGCTTTCGTCACACACGACGTGGTGACTGAACCGCTGGCCGGGCTGGAGCGGCAGATCGATGTGGAGTCGGACGACTGCGACGACCTGCTCGCGCCGGTGAGCGATGCCTGGGCGGTGCCGGTGATGGAGCGCGAAGCGCACGACCTCGCCTGGATCTTCTACACCAGTGGTACGACCGGTCGACCCAAGGGCGTGATGCTCACGCACCGCAACCTCATGACCATGGGGCTGACCTATTCCATCGACGTGGACCCGGTATCAAGTGACGACGCCATGGTTTACGCCGCCCCCATGTCGCACGGCGCCGGCATCTATGCCATTCCCCACCTGATGGCAGGCGCGCGCCACGTGGTGCCGGCCTCGGGCGGCGTGGAACCGGCCGAACTGTTTGAGCTGGGTCAGGCGATCGGGCCACTCTCCACCTTCGCCGCACCCACCATCGTCAAACGCCTGGTGGACCACGCGGAGCAGCACGGCATCGGCCCCGACGCATCGGCGCGCGCCTTCAAGACCATCGTGTACGGCGGTGCGCCCATGTACGCGGCCGACATCGCGCGCGCCCTGCGCGTGATGGGTCCGCGCTTCGTGCAGATCTACGGCCAGGGTGAAACGCCCATGGTGGGCACGGCGCTTTCACGCCAGCAGCTCGCCGACACCGGCCACCCACGCTGGGCCGAGCGCATGGCCTCGGTGGGCGTGGCGCAAACACCGGTGCAGGTGCGCGTGGCCGATGCCCAGGGCCGCAGCCTGCCCACTGGCGCCGTGGGGGAGGTGCTCGTCAAGGGCGACAGCGTGATGGCCGGGTACTGGAACAACCCCGAAGCATCGAGTGCCGCCGTGCGCAACGGCTGGCTCTTCACCGGCGACGTGGGCTGCCTGGACGCCGACGGGTTCCTCACGCTGAAGGACCGCAGCAAGGATCTGATCATCAGCGGTGGCTCCAACATCTACCCCCGCGAAGTGGAAGAAGTGCTGCTCACCGCCCCCGGTGTGGCCGAGGTCGCGGTGGTGGGCGTGCCGGACGCCGAGTGGGGCGAATCGGTGGTGGCCTTTGTGGTCATGGCGCCAGGCGCTCAGACCACCACCGAGGCACTGGACCGGCACTGTCTGGCCCAGATGGCCCGCTTCAAACGCCCCAAACGCTATGAACTCGTGACCGAGCTGCCGAAGAACAACTACGGCAAGGTGCTCAAGACCGAGTTGCGCCAGCGGCTCGCCAGCGCGGCGGACTGAGCCGCCAACCGTCACCGCTCCGCGATGTAGTGCGACATGGTCGCGCTCTCACCCTCGGCCAGGAACGCCCGGATCTCGGTCTCCAGCGCGCGGTCGGCCACGGTGGCGCGCGCGCGCTGGTGCAAATAGTCGGCCCACGAGGCGACGATGAAGCGCTCCACCTAGCGCGAGGGTTCACCCAGGTCGCGGTAGACGCGCCAGAAGCTGGCGCCGTCGCGCCGGCGCGGGTCTTTCATGCGGGCAATCGTGTCCAGAAACGCCTGGTCCACACCGGGGCGGATGCGGTAGCCCACCTCCACCGCCACCGGGCCGGCGGCGGGGCTCGGCTCGTCGACCACAAAGAGTTCGTCCCAAGGCGTGCCCTGCGTCACTTCGTGCAGGCCACCCATGCGCAGCGGGAACGGACGCACGAGCAACAGGCCGGCGGCCATGAGCACGCCCGCGGCCACCAGCGCGGCGGTGAGGCCGGCAATGTCGGACACCGCGCCCCAGAAGGCCGAGCCGATGGCGAACGCGCCGAGCGCCGAGACGATGTGCAGCGCCACGGCCCGCGAACGCACCCACGGTGGCGCGCTGGCCTGGGTGGCGGTGTTGAAGGTGGACATGGTGGCCATCCACGCGGCGCCGCCAAAGGCCATGGCGATGTACACCACCCAGGGCACACGCACCCAAGCGGCCAGCAACATGACCACAGCAAACACCGCGCAACTCACCGCGACGATGGCGTCCAGCGCAAACCGCGCGCGCAGCCGCCCGATGACCAGGCCCGAGCACACCGCACCGGTACCCAGGCAACCCATGAGCAAACCAAACCCTTCAGCACCGGTGCCGAGCTGCCGCTGCGCGATCACCGGCAGCAGCGCCCACAGCGCCGAGCCGGCCGCACTGAACGCCATCACCCGCACCAGCTGCGCGAGGATGATGCGCGAGTGCCAGGCGAAGCGCAGGCCGCTCAGCGTGCCGCCCCACAGGCGTTCGGGCGGCAGGCTGGACGGCGGGTGGGCGCGCGGCGGCCAGCGGCGGATCGACTCCCACATCACCAGCGTGGTGAACACCGTGACCACAAACACCCAGCCCGCACCCAGTCGGGCAAACAGCAGGCCGGCCAGCGTGGGACCGATGGCGCGCGCCGCGTTGTAGGCGATGCCGATGGCGGTGATGGCCTGCGGCCACTCGTCGCGCGGCACCGGGTCGACCACCGACGAGTTCCACGCGGGCGTGATCATGGCCGTGCAGCAGCCGCACACGAACACCAGGAACAGCACCGAGCCCGGCCCGCCCCAGCCGGCCAGCACCAGCACCGCCAGCAAAGCGCACGCAGCCACCTGGGCGAGCAGCGCGCCCGAGATCAGGCGGCGGCGGTCGGTGGTGTCGGCCAGCACGCCGGCGGGCAGCGCCAGCAAGAACATGGGCAGGAACACGGCGGTCTGCACCAGCGCCGCCAGAAAAGAGGAACCGCTGAGCTCGACCATGAGCCAGGCCGCCGCCATGGTCTGCATGCCCGCACCAATGAAGAAGACCGCACCGCAAATCCACAGACCCCGAAAGGCGGGTTGGCGCAGGGGGCTCCAGATGGAGGTGGCGGAGGACATCGATGGATTATTCCGCACGCGCCGGGTTGGTGTTGGCATGCTGACGCTGGCGTTGAAGGGGCATCCGAGCGGGCGTGCCCCTCACCCCGGCCCTCTCCCCAGAGGGGAGAGGGAGCGAAGACACGCAATTGGCGAGGGGAAGTTCTCCAGGGGCAGCAAGGGTCCGGCTCCGCCGGCCCGAGATGCCGTCCCCCTCCAAGCCGAAGGCGCCAGAGAGGGGGGAAGCCGCGTCAGCGGCGCAGGGGGGAGTATCCAGGCTCAGCGCAGGGGGGTGTTCACACGATTCCGTTGCGAATGGCGTAAACGGTGAGCTCGGCGTTGTTCGCCAGGTGCAGCTTCTCCAGCACGCGCGCGCGGTACACGCTCACGGTCTTGGGGCTGAGCATGAGCTCTTCGGCAATGTCCGAGAGCTTTTTGCCGGAGGCGATCTTCTGCAGCGTCTGCAGTTCGCGCTCCGACAGGCTGGCGTGCAGCTCTTCGCTTTCGGGCGCGTGCAGGTTGTCCACCAGCATCTGCGCCACCTCGGCCGTCACGTACTTGCGGCCCTGCATCACGGTGCGGATCGCGGCCACCAGCTCGGCGGGTTCGCCGGCCTTGTTGAGGTACCCGCGCGCGCCAGCGCGCAGGCAGCGAATCGCGTACTGGTCTTCCGGGTACATGGAGACCACCAGCGTCTTCACGGTGGAGCCTTCTTCTTTCAGCGCGGCCAGCACCTCCAGACCGCCACGCCCGGGCATGTTGAGGTCGAGCACGAGCACGTCGCACTCGGTCTTGCGCATGGCTTCGCGCAGTTCGGGGTAGCTGCCGGCTTCACCCACCACCTGGATGTCGGTGGCTTCCGAGATGGTGTCGCGAATGCCGCGTCGCACCACCGCGTGGTCGTCACACAAAATCACCTTGATCATGGGCTTCCTCTGCGGCGTTGGCCGCGCTCTCGGGGTTGTTCGGGTTCTGGGGGGCTGTCAGGGGCACGGACAAAATGACCGAGGTG
>JAJNQE010000071.1 GCA_021154985.1 Hydrogenophaga sp. | reverse complement strand
GCCCGTGCCGCGTGCGGTATGGGTGGTGGTGGGCGTTCATGACTGTCCTCGCAAAGCAGGCGTTTCAAAAAGAATCACCGTGCTGAAGGCTCGGCGCTTGAACCGGTCGTCGGCGCGCACGACCGTGTTGCCCGCCAGATCGAACGAGCGCGCGCCGGTGTTGCTTGCGCCGGGCTGCCGGGAAGTGGCCAGCAGCGCCACGCGCACACCAATCACCCCGCGCCAGTCTGCCGGCGTGGTCACCAGCTCACCACTGTCGACACTGCCGTTGCCATTGGCGTCCACCGCGAACTGCAGACGCATGTCTTCAACGCCCTCGCTGACCAGCACGGGTGCCGGGTCTGCAAACCCGGGCAAGCTCAGTTCCTGGTGGACGAGCTCGTCGTTGGTGTTGACGAAATAGAGACGGCGCAACAAGGCGCGCGGGGCTGAACGCCGAGCACCGGTGCATGCCTTGTCACGCAGCTTGAACACACCGGGCCCCGACTGCCCTGCGGCCACCAGAAAAGGGGTCACACCGTACTCCGACCCGCATTCCGAGGTCTGCAGGTAGGGCTGGCTGATCGCTTCAGCAGCGCAGTTCACTTCTCCCACCGCACAGGTGCTGGCCCGCTGCGTGTAGAGCACATGAGTTCCCTGTTTGACCCGGTCGGCGATGCAGGTTGGGTAGGCGCCGGGCAGGTAGGCCATGGCGTGGGAGGCCAGGCTGTTGCCGATGGTGGTCGCGGTGAGCTTGCACACGTCGGCCATGGGCAGGGCGTTGCTTCCGACGTGTGCAAGTGTTCCGTAGTAGCCGGTTTGGGCCAGCTCACGCGTGAGGATGTCGATCGCGTGCCGACCGTTCTCGATCGCCTCGGCGCTGAGCTCGACCTCGCGGCGGGCCGAGTTGCTGCCGAGAAACACCATGCTCATGGCCAGCGTCACCACAAGGCCGATGGCCAACGCGATCATCAGTTCGATCAGGGTCAAGCCCGCCTGTTGCGTTCGTGGCCAGCGACTTGCCATGGGCGCCGCCGGTGCGAAGGCCGCACCCGCCGCCGGGCGGAGGTTGGGTGTGCGATTCATGGTGCACCGCTGGCCAGTCGGGGAATGAGCACCCGCAACGCCAGGCCCCGGCGCAGCTCGGGAGCCAGGCGCTGGTCCGCCGGTGCCGCCGCGTTGTTGAAGCACTGATGGATCAGTGCGTCGGCGGGCAAGGGCGCCACTTCGTCGAGGCCTTGCCAAACCACCACCACGTACAGGTCAGCGAGCGCATTCACCTCCGGCGCGGGCGGGCGGATCAAACAGCCCCGGGCGCCCAGCATGGCGCCCACGGCCGCCGTGCCGGCGATCTCGCGTTCACCCGCCAAGGCTGTGCCCCAGTTGCACAGAGTCTCCGCAGCCAGGGTCGCAGGTGCGCTGCAATCCAGGGAAGCGGTAGCACCCACGTACAGGTCGCCGGTTTGTGAACTCACCGCGTCGCTTGCGAAGTTCACCGCCTCCGCGCGCGATGCGCGGATCGTGGCCTGCATTTCTCTGGCCAGACTCAATGCCTGGCTGCGCTGAAGCGCGTCGAACTCCAGCTTGGCCGCGCGTGCCTGAAGGCCGAAAACGCCGAGCAGACCCACGCTCAGCAGAGCCAGCGTCACCATCGCCTCGATCAGTGAGAAACCCAGCGCATGCGTTCTCTTCATGGGCAAGGACCTTGATGGGTGTGTGTTCGTCCGGTGGAGCTGATCGTGAGGCAGCGCTTGATGCTCCCACTGGCATCGGCCACCTCGAGATCTCCCGTGCCGGCGGTCAGGCGGCCCAGCGGGCCGAAACTGAAGTTGTGCTCCTCCATCACGAGTGCGTTGTTGCTGTGCGTCGTTTCCTGCAACACCTCGCGACCCGCTTCATCGCAAGCGAGGGCACCGTTGGTGCAGTGGTAAACGGTCCATGGCCCGTCACCCGCAATCTCCACGTGCACCGGTACATTGCGTGTGATGGTGGCGCTGCGTGCAAACCACAGCAGCGCGTTGATGGAGGATGTGGCGGACGACATCCGCTGCTCCGCCAGGAGCCGCTGAAACGACGGTGCAGCCAACGCGGATAGAACCACCAGCACGGACAACACCGTCATCAACTCGATGAGTGTGAAACCCGCTGACCGCCGCGCGGTGGGCGGGCAGCCGGTGGAAGCTGTGCGCGGGAGGGGCCGTTCGCGCATCTTCACCGACCCCAGTAGCCCGGCGCAGCCGGTGTTTTCTGTCCGCGCTGGTCGATCGACATCGTTTGCTCACCCCGAGCGGCCATGGCCCCGGAAGGGACGGCGCTGACCACAAAGCCCGTGCTGGTGGGCAGGTAGGACGCATCGGGTCCGTTGGCGTGCAAGGTGTAGAACCCGGCCACCTCGGCGGGCAAGGCGAAAGGCATTTCGAGGGTCTTCTCGGCTGCGGTGCAGGTGTCGCAGCGGCGCGCGTAGCGGCGCTGGTTCAGCAGAAACTGGTGCTGCCGTGCCGCCAGTTCCTGGAGGGCTGCCTGCGCGGTGGCGCGACGTCCTTTGCGGACGTAGCTCTCGTACGAGGGGTAGGCGATCGAGGCGAGGATGGCCACGATCGCCACCGCGATCATCAGCTCGATCAGGGTGACCCCATGAGAGCGTTTGTGTTGCATCGATTGCACCTCTGGTTCAGGAGTTCAGGCGGGTGGCGCAATGCTAGATGCAGTAGTTCTAAGTGGCTATCCTTTGATCATTGAAGCCTGTCCGGCCATCGAAAAGAATGATTAATGACTCAATTTGCGTGAACTCTTGCACGCAGAAGGGTGGCCCTGATTCAGGCCGGTGAGGCCACCAGCTTGTAACGCGCGTCCCCTGCCGTGTCCGGTGCAAACGCCCATTGCGTTGCATGAAACGCCGCCACCCCGGGCCGGTGGGCGATCGACACCAGCGCGCCGTTGCGCTCTTTCACCAGCGCCTGCAAGCGCGCGTACAGCGTGGCTTCGGCCGCTTCGTCCAGTGCGCTGGTGGCTTCGTCCACAAACAGCCAGCGGGGTTTTTTGAGCAGGGCGCGGGCGATGGCCAGGCGCTGTTGTTCGCCGCCCGAGAGTTTCTGGCCCCAGGCGTCGTGCTCGTCCAGCCGGGTGCTCAGGTCGGGCAGCAGGGCCTCGGCCAGAGCTTGTTGCAGGTCGGTGTCGCTGTACTTCGTCGCGGGCTCGGGGTAGGCCAGGGCGTCGCGCAGCGAGCCCAGCGGGAAGTAGGGGCGTTGCGGCAGAAACATCACCTGGTCCGCAAAGCCTGCGGGTGTGCGCAGGCTGCGCTGCGCCCAGGGCCAGATGCCGGCCAGGCCCCGGAACAGGGTGGACTTGCCGCTGCCCGACGGACCTTTGACCAGCACGGTGTCGCCGGGTGACACCTGCAGGCCGTGTACCGCCAGCAGCGCCACGCCACCGGGCAGGGCGAGCTGCAGGTCGTCGATGGCGAGTGCGTCGTGGGTGTTGGATTGCGGGGCGGCGATGTGCTCGGCAGCTTCCAGTGCCTGGAAACTTTCTTCAAAGCTGGTGATGCGGTCGGTGGTGGCGCGCCAGGCGGCCAGCGTGCTGTAGCTTTCAACGAACCACGAGAGCGAGTCCTGCACGCGGCCAAAGGCCGACGAGATCTGGATCAGTTCGCCGAGCTGGATGGCGCCGCTGAAAAATCGCGGCGCGGCCACGATGAAGGGGAACACCACGGCCGCCTGGCCGAAGCCCACGGTGAACCAGGTCAGGCGCTTCTGCGCGTTGATGAGCTTGAGGTAATTGCCGATGACGGCGCCGAAGCGCCCACCGAGCTGCTGGCGTTCCACCGGTTCGCCACGGTCGAGCGCGATCGATTCGCTGTACTCGCGCACGCGCACCAGGTGGTGGCGGAAGTCGGCCTCAAAGCGCTGCTGCTTGAAGTTGAGCGCGATCTGTGAGCGGCCGAGGTAGTGCGTGATCACGCTGCCGAGCGCGCAGTAGAGCACCGCCATCCACACCATGAAGCCGGGGATGGTGTATTCGCTGCCGTTGAACGAGAAAGCGAAACTGCCCGAGAGCGTCCACAGAATGCCGACAAAGCTCACCAGCGTGACCACCGCGTTAAGCAGGCCCATCGTGAGGCTCACCGTGTAGCTGGTGAAGAGGTTCATGTCTTCGGCGATGCGCTGGTCCGGGTTGTCGGGCGGCGCGTCTTCACCCTTGGCAAAGCGGGCGATTTCCAGGTGGTAGAAGGCCTTGTTGGAGAGCCAGCGGTCGAGGTAGTGGCCGGTCATCCAGGCGCGCCAGCGCATCTCGAGCAACTGCGTGAGGTAGAAGCGGTAGACCGCGATGATGATGAAGCCGAAGGCCAGGTAGGTGAAGCGGCCGAGCTCGCGCCAGAACACCGCCGCGTCCTTGTTTTGCAGGGCGTCGTAGAACACGCGGTTCCACTCGTTGAGCAGCACGAGCATGTAGACCGAAGCGAGGTTGAGCGCCACGATGGCCGCCAGCAAGGCCCGCGCCTTCCACTTTTCTTCCGACTGGAAGTAGGGCACGGTGAGGCGGCCCACCTTGCGTGCGAACACGCGAAAGCTTTGAAACTTGTCGGTCAGGGTCATGGAATCACCTGGTGAAGTGGCCGTGTGGGACCGCAGCAAGACCCCGCGCCGCGCGCAAAGGTTCCTGCCCGGTCGACGTCATTCGTTCGAGATGCCCGACGCCACGTGCCCGGCGGGCACGTGCAGCGATGCCGACTCGATGTGGCCGGTCTGGTCGTCAAAGAAGAAGTCGGGCTCGAACTCGCGCAGGAACTCGCCCTTGGGCAGGCCGCCGAGGAACATGGCCTCATCCACCTCGATGTTCCAGTTCATCAGCGTGCGGATGGCGCGCTCGTGCGCCGGGGCGCTGCGCGCGGTCACCAGCGCGGTGCGCACGCGCATGAGTGGCGTGCCTTCGCTCTGCAGGCGGTGCAGGGCTTCAAGCAGCGGCTTGAACGGACCACCCGCCAGCGGGAGATCGGCGTTGCTGGCCTCGTGCGCCTGAAAAGCCGAGAGGCCTTGCGCCTGGTAGACGCGCTCGGCCTCATCGGAGAACAGCACGGCATCGCCGTCGAAGGCGATGCGCACCTCGTGCGGGTGCGCGTCGCTGGCGTGCACCGAGTGCGGGTACACCTGCGCGGCGGGCACGCCGGCGTCGAGCGCGGCGCGCACATCCGCCAGGTGGGTGGAGAGGAACAGGTTGGCGCGCAGCGGGCGCAGGTAGCGCCAGGGCGGCTGACCGCGCGTGAAGCTGCCGCGCTGGATGGGCAGGCCGTAGTGTTTGGCCGAGCGGAACACCCGCATGCCCGAGACCGGATCGTTGCGCGAGAGGATCACCACCTCCACGCGCTGGGCATCGACGTCGTTGAACGCCAGCAGCTTGCGCACCAGCGAGAACGCCACGCCGGGCTGCGCGGGCGTGTCCAGCCGGTCGAGTTGCAGCTTCATGTAGGCGCGGTCGTCCCCGGTCTCGAACAGCCGGTTCTCTTCTTCAAAGTCGAAGAGGGCGCGGGAAGAAATGGCAACGACCAGCTTGCCGTCGAGGGACACACCCATGTTCAAGTTACCAGTTGATTGAGCTGGATGATCGGCATGAGCACCGCCAGCACGATCAGCATCACCACCAGACCCATGCCCACGATCAGCAGCGGCTCCAGGATGGTGGCCATGTGCATGGCGCGGCGCTGCACCTCGGCGCCGAGTTGTTCGGCGGCGCGGTCCAGCATGGCGGGCAACTGGCCGGTCTTCTCGCCCAGGCGGGCAAACATGGACACCAGCGGTGGGAACCGTTTTTTGCTGGCCAGGGCAGACGCCAGCGGCGCGCCTTCGCGCACCAATACCAGCGCGTCGAGCGCGTCGGCGCGCATGGCCTGGTTGTTCAGGGTTTCGGCAGCGGTCTGCAGCGCCCGCAGAATCGGAACGCCCGCAGCGGCCAGCATGGCCAGCGTGGCGGCAAAACGCGCGGCGTTGAAACCGCGCGCCAGCCGCCCCACCAGCGGCAGGCGCAGCCAGGCCGCATCCATGCGCAGGCGCAGCGGCTCGTTGCGCCGGGCCATCACCAGCGCACCGCTGCCGGCCACCAGCGCGCCCAACATGAGCCAGCCGTAGCCGCGCACGAAGTCGCTCAGGCCGAGCATCATCACGGTGAGCAGAGGCAGGGCGCGCTTGCTGCCGGCAAACACATTGGCCACCTGCGGCACCACGTAGGACACCAGAAACACCACGATCACGATCGCCACCAGGGTGACGATGGCGGGGTAGAGCGAGGCGGCCACCAGCTTGTTCTTCAGGGCCTCGCGGGCTTCGAGGTCGTCGGCCAGGCGCTCCAGCACCGAGCCCAGTTGGCCGCTTTGTTCGCCGGCCGCGATCACCGAGGTGTAGATGGACGAAAACTCACGCGGGTGCTGCGCCAGCGCCTGCGCAAAGGGCGAGCCGGCGTTGACCTCGGAGCGCAGCGAGGCCATGAGGTTGCGTTGTTTGTCGTCTTCGGCCTCTTCGGTCAGGGCCGAGAGTGCCCGTTCCAGCGGCAGGCCGGCCGCCACCAGCCCGGCGATCTGCCGCGTCCACACCGCCAGCGTGGTGGCGCTGAACACGCGGCCGCCCCAGAGCGTGATGTTGAGGCCACTGCCCTGCACGTTGGTGCCGCCGCCCGTGGCCGGCTCGACCAGCAGCGGCACCAGCGCGCGCGCACGCAGCAGGCTGCGCGCCGAGCGCGCGGTGTCGGCGTCGATCAAGCCCTTTTGTGTGGCGCCCTGGGCGTCGAGGGCTTCGAAGGTGTAGGCGGGCATGTCAGGTCAAAGTTTCGCCGCCGGGCCGCCCCAAGGCGAAACAGCCTCCTCGGGGGGCAGCGACCTGCGAAGCGGTGGAGCGTGGGGGCTCATGTTCTAGTCGCGCGTCACACTCATCACCTCTTCGGGCGACGTGATCCCGGCCCCGATCAGACGCTGGCCGTCGGCCCGCATCGACTGCAAGCCCGCCGCTTCGGCGGCCACGAAGATCTTGCTTTCGGCGGCCCGGTTGTGGATCAGCGCGCGGATCTTGTCGTCGGCCACCATCAGCTCGTAGATGCCGGTGCGGCCCTTGTAGCCGCTGTGGTTGCAGTGCTCACAGCCCACCGGGTGCCACAGGCCCTTGTCGTCCTGGCGGCGGCAGTGCACGCAGAGCTTGCGCACCAGCCGCTGCGCCAGCACGCCCAGCAGGGACGAACTCAGCAGAAACGGCTCCACGCCCATGTCGGTCAGGCGGGTCACGGCGCTGGGCGCGTCGTTGGTGTGCAGCGTGGCCAGCACGAGGTGGCCGGTGAGCGAGGCCTGGATGGCGATCTGCGCGGTTTCAAAATCGCGGATCTCGCCGATCATGATCACGTCGGGGTCTTGCCGCAGGATGGCGCGCAGGGCCTTCGCAAAGGTGAGGTCGATGCGCGCGTTCACCTGCGTCTGGCCCACGCCCGGCAGCTCGTACTCGATCGGGTCTTCCACCGTCATGATGTTCTGCGTGCTGGCGTCCAGCCGCTGCAGGCCCGCGTAGAGCGTGGTGGTCTTGCCCGAGCCGGTGGGCCCGGTCACCAGGATGATCCCGTGGGGCTGGCCGATGAGCTTGCGGAAACGCGCCAGCACATCGCCCTGCATGCCCACCGATTCGAGGCTCAGCTTGCTCTCGCTCTTGTCGAGCAGACGCAGCACGGCCCGCTCACCGTGCGCACTCGGCAGTGTGGACACGCGCACGTCCACCGCGCGGGTGCCGATGCGCAACGAGATGCGGCCGTCTTGCGGCAGGCGTTTCTCTGAAATGTCGAGCTCGGCCATGATCTTCAGGCGCGAGATGAGTGCGGCGTGCAGGGCGCGGTTGGGTTGCACCACCTCGCGCAGCGTGCCGTCGACCCGGAAACGCACGCTGGAGGTGCGCTCGAAGGGCTCGATGTGGATGTCGCTGGCGCCATCGCGCGCGGCCTGCGTGAGCAGTGCGTTGAGCATGCGGATGATGGGCGCGTCGTCGGCCGTTTCCAGCAAGTCTTCGATGGCCGGCAGCTCCTGCATCATGCGGCTCAGGTCCGCGTCGCCCTGCACCTCGCTCACCACCGCAGCCGCGCTCGATTCGCCCTGCGAATAGGCTGCGCTGATGCGTTGTTTCAGGCTGTCGCCGTCCTCCCAGTGCAGGCCCTGCACCGGGTGGCAGCGCAGGATTTCGGACAGGGCCGAAAGGCGGCGCGTCTGGGCGGCGGTGTCGGCTGCGGGCGTGCTGCTGCCCAGCAGGGTTTGCGTGGCGCCGTCGTCCTCGATCAGCCAGAGGTGTTCTCGCGCAAAGGCGTAGGGCAGCGGGTACTTCACGGCCCGGGCCTCACTGCGCGGGAGTGGCGGGGGCCGCTGGCGCTGCGGGCGGGTTCAGCGGCGGCGACGACTGCGGATTGGCCAGCGAAGGCACTTGCGGTGTGAGCGACATCGAGCCCGGCGCACCCAGGGGCGGCATGACCGGCGACTCGTTGATGCCGAGCACGCTGCTGGGCTTGGGCTGGGAAGCCTGCTGCACCGAGCGCATGAGTTCGTAGCGGTCCATCGCCAGCGTGCTGGTGGCCCGCGAGTCGCGCACCACCACCGGCCGCAGGAACACCATCAGGTTGGTCTTGCGGCGCGAGCGGGTCTCGCTTTTGAAGAGGTTGCCGAACAGCGGCACATCGCCCAGGCCGGGCACTTTTTCCTGGTTGCCCGAGTACTCGTCCTGCAGCAGGCCGCCGAGCACCACGATGGCGCCGTCGTCGACCAGCACGGTGGATTCGATGGTGCGTTTGTTGGTGATCAGGCCGGTGGTGGAGTTGATCGACGACGCCTGCACGCTGCTGACCTCCTGGTAGATGGTCATCTTGATGGTGCCGTTCTCGCTGATCTGCGGTTTCACGCGCAGCGTCAGGCCCACGTCCTTGCGTTCGATGGTCTGGAACGGGTTGACCGAGCCTTCGTTGCTGCCGGTGTTGGTGAACTGGCCGGTGACGAAGGGCACGTTCTGGCCAATCACGATCTTGGCTTCTTCGTTGTCCAGCGTGAGCAGGTTGGGGGTGGAGAGGATGTTGCCTTCGCCGTTCTCCTGCAGGAACCGGGCGAGAAAGCCCAGCACATACACGCCGTTGGTCTGGCGGGCCAGACCCAGGTTGAGACCTGATGTGGGTGTGGCATTGCCTTGGGCCAGGTTCAGGATGTTGTTGCCCCCGGTGCCGAAGTTGGTGCCGAGCAGGCCAATCACGCGGTCGCCCGAATTGCCCAGCGCGCCTTGCCACTGGATGCCGAACTCGCTGGCCTTGTCGGCGTTGACCTCGGCAATCAGGCTTTCCACATACACCTGCGCGCGGCGCGAATCGAGCTGGTCGATCACGGCACGCAACTGGCGGTACTGCGGCTCGGGCGCTGTGATGATGAGCGAGTTGGTGGCCGGGTCGGCTTGTATCTGGCCACCGGTGGACGGCTGCGCGCTCGCAGACACCGGGGTGCTGGCCGGACTTGCGCCCGCCACTGCGATAGGGCGGCCGGCAGTGGCTGCGCCACCGTAGGCACCCAGGCTGCCCGAAGCGGCCGACTCACCGGCGAGCGCGGCGCGCAGCGTGGTGGCCAGCGCCACCGCGTCGGCGTTCTTCAAATACACCACATGGATGTTGCCGCTGACATTGGCCGACGAAGGCTGGTCCAGCCGGGCCACGAGGTTGCGCACCAGCGCCAGGCGCGCAGGGTTGGCGGCACGCAGCACCAGGCTGTTGCTGCGCGGCTCGGCCACCAGCGTGGTCTTGTAGGACGCATCGGTTTGTCCGGCGCCGCCGGCGGCCACGGACGGATCGATCAGGCGCGCCACGAGTGCGGCGAGGTCGGCTGCCACCGCGTGTTGCAGCGGGATGATCTCCACATCGGTGGCGCCTGCCACGTCCAGCGCGGTGATGATGCGGCCGATGCGTTGCAGGTTGTCGGCGTAGTCGGTGATCACCAGCGAGTTGTTGCCGGGGTTCACGTTGATGGTGTTGTTGGGTCCGATCAGCGGGCGCAGCACCGGTACCAGGTTGTTGGCCGACTCGTGGTTGAGGCGAAAGATCTGCGTGACCACCTGGTTGGAGGTGGGCAGTGCATTGACCGAGCCCGCGTTGACCACATTGCCCTGCAGCTTGGCGTCGGCCTCGGGCACGATCTTGTAGAGACCGCCGGTGTCCACGATGGAGAAACCCTGCAGGCGCAGCACGGCAGCAAACTGGTTGAGCGCGGCGGTGGGCGACACCGGGCGCTCGGTGGCGAGGTTCACCGTGCCCTTGACGCGCGGATCGACCACCACGTTGCGGCCGGTGATGGTCGCCATGGTGCGCGCCACCGACTCGATGTCGGCCGCCACAAAGTTGAGCGTGACCGGCTCCGCGTTGCGGTTCTGTGCCTGCACCGGTGCGCCGGTCCACAGACCGAACGCCATCAGCATGGCCAGCGCAAGCGCGGTCGGTGTCTGGCCGCGGCGCAGGGTCCGGGCGAGGTCGGCGCGGGTGGGGTTCGGTTTCATGGCGCGATCGTAAGGGTAAGTGGAGGGCTGCAGCACCTGGAAATGCCTGGAGATGTCAGCCGATGTTGAGCAGCGAACGCGGGCCTTGCCGGCGTCCGATGATGTTGAGCAGGTTGTTGAGCGCGGCTTCGCTGTCGGGGGCCGCTTCGGCAATACCCTGGAAGCGCAGGCGCCCGCCCACCCACTGACCCTGGCCCTGCAGTTGCAGCCGGCCGCTGAGCGTCTTGAGCGCGAGGGTGGTGGTGTTGCCGTCAGCTTCGGCGCGCACGTCCATGCGGTAGCTGCCGAGCGGGCGCAGCGTGGACAGCCGCGAGACCATGTCTTGTGCCTCCAGCGCCAGCGCGCCTTGCAGGCTGGCGCGTCCGCTGTCCCAGCGCAGGGTCAGGCCCTGCGTTTGCAGGCTGAGCTGGCCTTCCATGCGCAAGGTGTTCCAGGGCGTACCCAGGCCGCTGAGCAGCTCGGCGGGCCAGCGGCTGCTGAAGGCCGCCAGGCGAAGCTCGGTGCCGCCCGGCCATGGCTGCGCGGTGAGGGCCACCGGCTGGACCGTACAGCAGGGTGCAGAGAGCCGCAGTGCCATGGCTGGCAGACCCGAGACCAGCGTGGGCGAAATCCGCCACTGCACGCCTTGCGGCAGCGTGGTGCGCGTCTGGCTGCCCTGGCCACCGGTGAACATGAGGTCGGCCTGCCCGCGCCAGACCGTGCCGCGTGCGTTGACCAACTGAAGCTGGTCGTTGGTGGCCGCGTTGATGCTGTTGGCCAGCCATCGAGCGGGGGCAAACACGATCAATGCGGCCAGCAGACCGAGCGCGGCGCCCGTCCAGGCCAGGCGAGAAGGCCAGCGTGCGTTCATGTCAGCGGCGCCCGGCCGCCCGAAGGCGCAGACGCACCCCCTCGGGGGGGCAGTGAACGGAGTGAGCGTGGGGGCTGTTTCATGCTAAGTGCCCCCGGCCAGACCGGGGCCGGAGAGCACCACCGTGCCGTTCCAGCCCGAGGTGGCGGGGTCGCGTGTGAGCTGGGTGTCCAGCGGGAGCAGCCGCGCATTGATGCGCACCTGCGCCAGCCACTGGGCCAGCGCGGCGGGGGGTGTGCCACGCAGCGTGGCGGTGGCTCGGTCACCCAGCACGGAGAGCTGGGCGGTGGGGCCTAGTGACGCCGTGGCCGCTTCAAGCGCGCGCAAGACCTGGTCGCGCCCCGGCGACTGGGCGGTGGACTCGCTGCGCAGGGCGTTCACGGTGGCCGCCATGCGCTGCATCTGGCCGAGCTGGGCGTCCAGCCGGGCGTGGCGCGCGGGGGCTTCGCGCAGCGTGGCCAGGGCCGGCGCCACGGCCAGCCACCACAGCAGGCCCAGGCCAACCACCCACAGAGCGATCAGCACCGCCTGACGTTCGCGGGGCGAGAGCCGGTCGAGCGCGGCGGACAGCGGCGCGGTGGCGCGGGCGAAGGGTGAGTTGTCGGAAGGGGCGCGTTGCAAGGTGGCCATGGGTCAGGGTGCGGGTGGGCTCATGGCCAGTTCGTTGCCATCGAAACGAACGCGCCAGCCAGCGCGTTCCAGGGTTTGCTGCAACGCGCGCACCTGGTCTTCGCTGGCGCGCCAGCCAGAAAAGCGGCCCTCGCCCGGGGTGTGGTTGACCGTGCCGGGCATGAGGTTGTCGCCACCCGACGCCTGGTCGATGGCACCGAGCAGGGTTTCCAGATCGCCCGGCGACAGGGCACCTGCCGCCTGTTGCAGGCGCACCAGTTCGCGCTGCATCTGCACCGGCGCGTCGAGCACCAGCGTGACCTGCGGAAAGGTTTGCTGCAGGGTTTGCTGTACCGCCCGCTGTTTGGCTTGCAGGGCGCTGCTCTCGTGCCATGCAGCGGCATTGAGTCCAACGAGTTGCACGCCCACCAGGGCCGCCAGCCCCCAACGAGCCGGGCGCCAGGCGGGCGCGCTGCGCCATTGCCGAAAGCTGCGCCGCAAGCGCTGGCCGCGGCGGGCGCTGGCCGAGAGGCTGAGGTCGAACTGGGCCAGGTTCCAGTCGGACTGCGAACAGCGCAGCAGCCACTGGGGCTGGGCCACCAGCTCGAAGCGCTGGTCCAGGATGCGTTCGGCCACCGTGGCCACGCTGGGGTCGGCCAGCCAGACGTCGTATTCGGCGGCTTCGCCCAGCGCATCGGGCGAGGGTGGCATGAGCGCGGTGACGGCCGCCACGCTGGCGCTGCCGCCGGCGCCGCTGGTGGCTTCCAGCAGCGGTGTGCTGCTCACGCCCAGCACGCTGGCGCTGCCCAGCCAGACCTGACCACTCTCGGCGTGGGCCCAGTGGAGGGTCGACGGGATGTCAAGTTCAAAACTGCGCGAGGCGCCGGCCGATGCCACAGGGGCTTCGGACTGCACCAGCGGCCACATGGACGACACGATGCGCGTGACCGGCCGGCCAGCGCCTTCAAGCACCTGCAACCAGCTGCGAAGCCAGGTTTTCTGGCACACCGCCACCCACACCGACTGCCCCGACTTGCCGCCCGGCTCCAGCGCGAAATGCAGCTCGCTCACATCGGCCAGCAGGCGGTCTTCGAGCAGGCCTTCGAGCGCAGCGCGCAAGCGGGTCGATGCCACCTTGGGCAGGGCCACGCGGTGCCACGACACGGCGCGCGGCGGCAGCACCAGCACCACCTCATCGTCGCGCGGCAACAGCGAGGCGGCGCATTGGCCGACATCATGGATCTGCTGACCATTGCCCGAGGTCGCCCAGTCGAACAAGGCCGAGGCGGGTGTGGGGGTGGTGACGGAGAAATCCGCAGGGGTGAGGATCAGCACATTGGGGCAAGGTGCGTGGCGCTGGGCCACGGGTCGTCCCATTCTAGAGAGCCTGTGTGACGTGTAGTCAAAAAGTTGCGGGGGAAAAGGCGGTCATTGTTGGGGCTGCACATCAGGGCGTTGCCGAGGGCCGCGCAAAGCGCTCGCGCCAACCCACCCGCACATCGAGGTTGTTGCGCACGACCAGGGAGCGCTCTTCGATGATGGCGTTCTCCAGCCGCAGCCGGCCCCGCACTTCAAAGTAGCGGCTGCGGGTGCCGTGGGCATCGTCGTTGAGCTTGCCGGCGGTGGCCGGCACGGCCTGGGTCAGGTCGCTGAGGTTCTTGAACGGATTGCGTTCGCGCGCAGCCACCACCTGGCGGGCCTGGGCCATGTCCAGGCCGGGCAGGCTGGCGTAGATCGCCTGGGCGCTGGCGGTGTTGATGTTGAGGCTGGTGCGTTCGGGCAGCACGGTGACGTGGGGCTCCAGCGCGGCCAGGCTCGTGCGGCTGATGCCCAGCCAGCCCAGGTGCGACAGCTTGCGGGGCTGCAGCGCGGTGCGCGAGGGCAGGGGATCGGTCAGGGCCAGCTGGGTTGTGTTGCGCAGTTCGGCTGCGGCGTTGGTGAGTTCTGCGAGCGGCAGACCGAGTTGTTCGTAGAGCTTGCTGAAGGCGCGCAGATCTGCGTCGGAGGTTTCCGCCTTGGCCGTGGCGCCGCCCCCGGTGGTGCGCACCAGGTTGTTGAAGTTCATGCGCGACTGCATGTCGATCATTTCGCCGGAGAGGAAGGCCTCCAGGGTGCTGTCGGCGTTGGTGTTTCTGTCGGCGGCCAGAAAGCTGGAGAGGCGCGCTTCTTCCAGCGGCAATGCCCAGGGCTCGCCCAGGTGATCGGCATTGCCGCTGTTCTGGTTGCTGCGCGCGTCTTCGCGCAGGATCAGGCGAGCCCAGTCCAGCGCCCCGGTCAGAATCCAGCCCGCCTGCACCCGCTGCCGCTCGGCCTGCTCGACCTCGGTGGATCGCCACTGTTGCCACAGAGCGGCCGAGGCCAGCGTGGCCACCAGCGTGACGGTGAGCATGGCGAGCAGCAACGCTGCGCCACGCTGTCGGGAGCGTGGGGGCAAGGTTTCACCGCCGGGCCGCCCCAAGGTGAAACAGCCCCCTAGGGGGGCAGCGACCCGCGCAGCGGCGGAGCGTGGGGGCCACCTCATCTGCCGGCCTCCAGCGTGGGGCGAACCCAGTCGCGAAGCAGCGTGCCGGAGAGGCCCTGACCGCCCGAGAGGGTGAGTTGCAAGCGCACACCGTTGGGCAAGCTGCTGGCTGGGCCCCCGCCGGGTTCTGAGTTTTCGGTACCCACGGAGGACAGCGGGTTGCCCCAGGTCTCACCCCGGTGGTAAAAAATTTGCCACTGGTCGATGGCAATGATCGCCAGCGCGCTGTCGGCACCCGGGTTGTTGGTGCTCGCCGGGTTTGAGCCCGCGCCGCGACCCCAGTCGGCTGCGCGTTGCCAGGCGCGGGCGAGTTCGTCGCGTTGCAGCAGCGGCCCCGACTGCCAGCGCGTCCATTGCCCGCCGCTGGCCGACGGCAACAGCGCCCAGGCCACCACCCGCACGCCACGGCTGTCCAGTCCCGATTCGGCGCTGTCGCGCCGGGTGAGGCGCAGCGTCTGGCCATTGAAGTCCACCGGCGCCACCTCGCCGGTGTCGAGCACCGCGTCCAGATCGGCGATCCATTGCCCCACCGCCGACTGCAAGCGCAGCAGCCCGTCGGAGCGTTCCTGCGTGATGGCCTGCGTGCGCGACATGCCGTCGATCGAGCGCCAGCTC
Source organism: Hydrogenophaga sp. (assembly GCA_021154985.1). Taxonomy (GTDB): domain Bacteria; phylum Pseudomonadota; class Gammaproteobacteria; order Burkholderiales; family Burkholderiaceae_C; genus Hydrogenophaga. The sequence goes on along the minus strand of JAJNQE010000071.1, from coordinate 15,785 downwards.
AACAGCGCCAGCATGGCCATCACCGCGATGGCAACCAGCAATTCGATGAGCGTGATGCCTTTGGAGCCGTGCAGCGGCGGAGCGTGGGGGCGCCAGTCCATCAATAGCGCCCAATGATCGTTGACAGGGACAACAGCCGCACCGTGTTGCCCTCCACATCGCCCTCCACCACCGCGTCGATGCGCCGGAAGTTCGGGTTGGGGGTGGGCAGCACCGCTAGGCGCACGCGCAGTTGCCGGCCGGCTTGTTCGCACGGCATTTCGCTGTCGCCGGTGCCGGGCAACTGGCGCTGCAGCCGCAGGCGCGTGAGTTCGTTTTCGGCGCAGATCTGGGCCAGCCACTGGTCGCCCTGGCGCACGGCGGCACGTGTGAGTGCGCCGGTGGCCTGCAGCCCGGCGGCGAGGGTGATGGCGATCACTGCGAGCGCCACCAGCACCTCGATCAGGGTGAAGCCGCGCTCGGACTTCACGGTGCGTCGGCCATCACGGCAAAGGCCGAGATGCCGTCGGTGGCCAGGGTCAGGCGCCGGTCGCCTTGCTGCAGCACCACGCGCTGCGCGGCAATGAGCGGTTCGGGGCCCAGCACCAGGGTCAACGCACCCGGCGGCTGGATCACCTGGGCCACGGTGTCTGGGCTGAGCCAGGGGCGCGGCCCGATCAGGCTGTCTCGCGGAGGTTCTCCGCTGCGCAGCGGTGGCAGACCCACGAACTCGAAACCTTGCGGCAGGCTGCGCCACACCACCGGCAAACCGCTGGTGCGCGACTGGGCGCGCGCCGATTCGATCAGTGCAGAGAGGCGAAGGGCTTCCCGCTCCAGCCGGGTGGAGCCGTCATCGCGCAAGGACAGCGTGACCCCGGCCGTGGCCAGCGCCACCAAGGCCACCACCACCATCAGCTCGATCAGGGTGAAGCCCAGGCTGCGTTGCATGGGCTTGTTCAGGCGACCCGCGCAGCGGCGAAGCGTGGGGGCAGGGTATCGCCGCCGGGCCGCCCCCAGGCGAGACAGCCCCCCTGGGGGGCAGCGACCCGCGCAGCGGCGGAGCGTGGGGGCAAGGTTTCACCGCCGGGCCGTCCCAAGGTGAAACAGCCCCCTCGGGGGGCAGCGACCCGCGCAGCGGCGGAGCGTGGGGGCCTTTTCTTCACTGCCAACTGCCCACGTCTGCGTCGCGGTTTTCGCCACCGGGCTGTCCGTCGGCGCCCAGGGACAGCACGTCCACCTCGCCCTTGAGGCCCGGGTTGAGGTACTGGTACGGGCGGCTCCAGGGGTCGGCCGGCAGTTTGTCGAGGTAGGGGCGCCGGTTGGGCGGGATCGGCCCGGTGGTGGGCTTGGCCACCAGGGCGTTGAGGCCTTGTTCGCCGGTGGGGTAGCGTTGGTTGTCCAGGCGGTAGAGCTTGAGCGCCTGCATCAGGTTGTTCACATCGGTCTTGGCGGCGGTCACCCGGGCGTCGTCGGCGCGGTCGAGCACGTTGGGCACGATCAGTGCCGCCAGCACGCCGATGATGACCAGCACCACCATGAGCTCGATCAGCGTGAAACCGCGTTGCAACAGGCGCCAAACCCGCGCTGTGCGTGGCTGGAGGTGGTGGTGTGTCAATTCAAACTCCCGAACGCTGGTGTGGTGACGGGGCCTGGCAACCGGGTGCGCAGGCCTGTGGCCCCACCTTGTGCGCGGGGCTCGGTCGATCATAATCCGGGGCATGAAAAAGGCACCCGCGTTCGGTCACTCCGGCTTCCTGATGGAAAGCCCGGCGGCGCTGCAAAACACCAGCCGTCGAGGGCCGGCACTGGTCGCCGGGGTGTTGTGGCTGGCGGCGGGACTGAGCGCCGGCTATTGGGTGTTGCAGGCACTGGGGCGTTCGCCGGTCACGCCGCTGGCCGTGGCCGCGCCCGCACCGATCCAGGTGGACTCGCTGGCCGTGGCCCGTGTGCTGGGTGACCAGCCCGTGGTTTCTGCAGCACCGAATGCGCCGGCAGCACCGACGGGCACCCAGTACCAGTTGCAAGGTGTGGTGGCGGCCACTGCAGCGGGCGGCGCGGCGTTGATCGCTGTCAATGGCCAGCCGCCGCGCCCGTACCGGGTGGGTGCTGCGCTCGAAGGCGGGTTGGTGCTGCAGGCGGTGTCTCGGCGCTCGGTGCGGCTGGGGGCTTCGATGAACGGGCCCGCCACGGTCGAGTTGACCTTGCCCGAGAGCGCCGCAGCGCCCTCCTGATTTTTTCTGCTGCCCATGGCCACCCGGCGTGCGCCGTCTTCCCCGGCCGAGGTTTGCATCGAACTCCAGCGCCACCCGCCGTTTTCCGACATGCAGCCGGCCCACGTGCAGGCGTTTGTGGCGGAATCGCGTGAGCTGAGCTTTGCCGCAGGCGATGCGGTGGTGCGGCCCGAGGATGGTCCGGTGCGCGACCTGTACTTCATCCGCAGCGGTGCCGTCACCGGCCGGCGCGGCTTGTCCGACGTGGCCGGCGGTGCTTTCCAGTTTGACGCGGGAGACCTGTTCCCGGTGAGCGCCGTGCTGGCCCGCAGAGCGGTGACCACGCTGTACAGCGCCACGGAAAACAGCACGGTGCTGGCGCTGCCGGTCGAGGCCATGCAGCGGCTGGCCGAGGCCAGTGCCGTGTTCGGCGACTTCCTGAACCGGCGCATCTTGCGGTTTCTTGAACTTTCGCGGGCCGCGCTGCAGGTGGTGTATGCCTCGCAGGCGCTGGCCGAGCAGTCGCTGGAGACACCTTTGGGGCAACTCTGCCGCCAGGCACCTGTGGCCTGCGGGGCGCAGACGCCGCTGCAGGAAGCGCTGACCCGCATGCAGGCGCAGCGTGTGGGCTCCATGCTCGTGGTGGACGCGACCGAGGCGCCGGTGGGCATCCTGACCCGCTCCGACATCCTGGCGCGCATTGCGCTGCCGCAGTTGCCGCTGTCCACGCCCATCGGCCAGGTGATGGTGCAGCCGGTGTTCACGCTCACCCACCAGCACACGGCGCAAGACGCTGCGCTGCTCATGTCCAGCCGGGGCATTCGCCATGTGCCGGTGACGCGCGACGGGCGGGCGGTGGGCGTGGTGTCCGAACGCGATCTGTTTGCCTTGCAGCGCCTGAGCCTGAAGCAGGTGAGCAGCGGCCTGCGCAACGCACCCGATGTGCAGACCCTGGTGGCGGGGGCGCACGAGATTCGCCGGCTGGCGCGCGCCCTGTTGGGCCAGGGCGTGCACGCCCAGCAACTCACCGCGCTCATCAGCCACCTGAACGACGTGCTGACCTCGCGCCTGGTGGAGATCATGGCAAGCCGGCAGGGCCTTGACCTGCAGACCTGTTGCTGGATCGCACTGGGGTCTGAGGGGCGCAACGAACAGACCGTGGCCACCGACCAGGACAATGCGCTGATCCTGGCCGATCCCCTGGGCAGCGCGGCGCCCGACAAGGCCCGCTGGCTGGCGTTTGCGCTGGAGGTGAACGAGGCCCTGGACGCGTGCGGCTACCCGCTGTGCAAGGGCAACATCATGGCCAGCAACCCGGCCTGTTGCCTCACCTTGAGCGAATGGCAGCAGCGCTTTGCGCACTGGATCGACCGGGGCACGCCGCAAGACCTGCTCAACGCCAGCATCTACTTCGACTTTCGCATACTGGCCGGGCAGGCCGCTCTGTCTGATCGGCTGCGTGCATCGGTCACGCAGCGCGCCCGCGGCAATCCGCGGTTTCTGCGGCAACTGGCGCTCAACGGCTTGACCCAGAGCGCGCCACTCAACTGGCTGGGCCAGATCGACACCACCGAGGTGGACGGGCAAAGCACACTGGACCTGAAGCTGCAAGGCACGGCCATCTTTGTGGACGTGGCACGCCTGTACGCGCTCGCTCAAGGCGTGGTGGCCACGGGCACGCGCGATCGCTTCGAAGCCGTGGGTCCAAAGCTCGGTGTGCCGGAGCCGGAGCACCAGGCGTGGGTGGGTGGTTTCGAGTTTCTGCAGATGCTGCGCTTGCGCGCCCAGCTTGACGGCACCGCCGTGGGCGGCAACCCCAACCGCGTGGCCATCAACCACCTCAACGACATCGACCGCCGCATCCTCAAGGAAACCCTGCGGGTGCTGCGCACGTTGCAGCAGCGCGTGCGGCTGGACTACGAACGTTAGCGTTCGAGCAGGCTTTGTGCGGCCAGCAGCATGGGCCAGGCCAGCAGGGCGCCGGTGCCCTGGCCCAGGCGAAGGCCCATGTCCAGCAGCGGCTGTGACTGCATGTGGATCAGCAGCAGGCGGTGCCCGGCGTCTGCCGCGCGGTGGGTGAACACGAGGTAGTCCACCACATCGGGGCACAGGCCACGCGCCACCAGGGCCGCTGCGCCAGCGACATACCCATCGACCAGCACCACGCGCCGTTCGCTGGCCGCCTGCAGCATGGCGCCGGTCATCATGGCGATCTCGAACCCGCCGAGGGCGGCCAGTGCCTCGAACGGGCCGATGGCATTGCGGTGTTTGCTGGCCGCGGCCGAGAGCTTTTCCACCCGTTTCACGTGCTCCGTGTCGTCCATGTTGGCAGCCTCGGTGTCGTCGCGGCTGAAAGCGTCCACCAGCGGCACGCCGCACAGGCGCGAGAGCAGCATGGCCGCGCTCACCGTGTTGGCCACACCCACGTCGCCCAGCGCGACCACATTGCCGGGCAGGTGGCGTACCACGTCCATGCCGGCGTGCACGGCCGACACCGCCTGGGCGGTGGACATGGCCGGCCCGAGCAGCAGGTTGCGCGTGCCGTAGCCGATCTTGCGCAGCAGCAATGAGCCGTGCTGTTTGGTGTCGCTCGGCGGTGCGATCGGCTTGGCCATGCCCGCGTCCACCACCGTGAGTTCAAAGCCGTGCATGTCGACCAGTGCGTTCACCGGTGCCTGACCCCGCAGCAGCAGCATCACCATCTGCTCCGTCATGTGGGGGGGCAGCGACGACATGCCCTCATCGGCAATGCCGTGGTCGGCCGCGAACACCACCAGTTGAGGCGAGTCGAAAGCGAGCAGATCGAATTCGATCGACGTGCCGTTTTGCGCACGCGCGAGTTGCAGCACCAAGGTCTCCATGCGGCCCAGCGTCTGTTCTGGCTGGCCTTCGGGCCGCAGTCGCTGGCGCAAGGCAAATTCGAGCATGGTGTCGACGGTGCCCGACACCGGCGGCAGCTTCAGATCGGCCGGCAGCGCCGCCGAGCGTTTGGACAGCGGGGAGAAGATGGGATCTTTGGCCATGGCTCGGTGGAATCGGGGTCAGCTTTGCAGGAACAGGCGATAGACCGGGTTGTTGGTTTCTTCCACGCAGGGGTAGCCCAGGGTGTCCAGAAACTTGTCGAACGCCTTGTGGTCCTTGGCCGGCACCTGCAAGCCCACCAGGATGCGCCCGTAGTCCGCGCCCTGGTTGCGGTAGTGGAACAGGCTGATGTTCCAGCCCGGTCGCATCAGGCTCAAGAATTTCAGCAGCGCGCCCGGCCGCTCGGGAAACACGAAACGCAGCAAACGCTCGTCCTGCGCCAGCGGTGAATGCCCGCCCACCATGTGGCGGATGTGTTCCTTGGCCAGGTCGTCGTGGGTCAGGTCCAGCGTCTGGAAGCCATGCTTGACGAGGTTCTTGGCGATCTTGGCCGACTCACCCTTGCCCTGCGTGGTGAGGCCCACGAACACATGGGCCTTGCTGCCATCGTGGATGCGGTAGTTGAACTCGGTCACGTTGCGCGGACCGCCCGGCAGGTCGCCGATGAGCTCGCAGAAGCGCCGGAAGCTGCCGCGTTCCTCGGGGATGGTCACGGCAAACAGCGCCTCGCGCTCTTCGCCCACCTCGGCCCGCTCGGCGACGAAACGCAGCCGGTCAAAGTTCATGTTGGCGCCGCACAAAATGGCCGCGTAGGTCTGGCCGCGCGTCTTGTGGGTGGCCACGTACTGCTTGATGGCCGCCACCGACAAGGCGCCCGCCGGCTCCACAATGCTGCGCGTGTCCACAAACACGTCCTTGATGGCGGCGCACACCGCGTCGGTGTCCACGGTGATGAACTCGTCCACCAGGCCGCGCGCAATGCGGAAGGTTTCTTCGCCCACCAGTTTCACCGCCGTGCCGTCGGAGAACAGGCCCACGTCGGCCAGCGTGGTGCGCTCACCCTCGCGCACTGAGCGGATCATCGCGTCCGAGTCGTTCATCTGCACCCCGATCACCTTGATCTCCGGGCGCAGCGCCTTGATGTAGTTGGCCACGCCGGAAATGAGGCCGCCACCGCCGATGGCCACAAACACCGCATCCAGGTGGTCGGAGCCCAGGCTTTGCAATTGCCGCAGGATCTCCATGGCAATCGTGCCCTGGCCCGCAATCACGTCCGGGTCGTCGAACGGGTGCACAAAAGTGAGTCCCTGCTTCTTTTGCAGCCCAACCGCGTGGTTGTAGGCGTCGGTGTAGCTCTCACCGTGCAGCACGACCTCGCCACCAAAAGCGCGCACCGCGTCGATCTTCACTTGCGGCGTGGTGGTCGGCATCACGATCACCGCCCGTGTGCCCAGCTTGCGCCCGCTCAGCGCCACACCTTGCGCGTGGTTGCCGGCCGAAGCGCAGATCACACCCTTCTTGAGCTGCTCGGGTGTGAGGTGCGCCATCTTGTTGTAGGCCCCGCGCAGCTTGAAGCTGAACACCGGTTGCTGGTCTTCGCGCTTGAGCAGCACCGTGTTGTGCAGCCGCTCGCTCAGGTTGCGTGCCGGCTCCAGCGCGGATTCGACCGCCACGTCGTACACCCGGGCGGTCAGGATCTTCTTGAGGTAATCGGCCGGCCCCATGGCTGTGAGGGGCGGGGACGGGGCGTGCGGAATGGGTTTGGCGGCGCGGACTGTCATACAAATGTTCTCCTCCCGCATCATATCGGGGTGAAAAAAAGCCCGGACTGGCAGAACCGGTCCGGGCTTGAATCCACCCACGGGGGGTAGAGGAGACAACCTTACATACAATGCCGCGAGTATAGCGAAGGCATGTTGCGATGCAACATCTGACGTCACTATTTGGCGCGTTTTAGGGCGCAGCCCCCAACTCTGTTGAGTAATTCACGACTGGACACCTTCCATGGAATGCACCGTCACCTGGACCGGCGCGGCCGGCACCCGCTCCCACATGGGCTTTGTTGCCGAAACCGGCAGCGGTCATGTGATCACCATGGATGGTGCGCCCGACGCCGCCAAGCCAGAAAACGGCGGCGCCAACCTGGCCCCCCGGCCCATGGAAACAGTGCTGGCCGGCACCGGCGGCTGCACCGCTTACGACGTGGTGCTCATCCTCAAACGCGGTCGCCATGACGTGAAGGGCTGCAGCGTGAAGCTGGTGACCGAGCGCGCCGAGGTCGACCCCAAGGTCTTCACCAAGATTCACATGCATTTCACGGTGAGCGGCAAAGCCATACCGCCCCTGGCCGTGGAGCGCGCCATCGCCATGAGCCACGACAAATACTGCTCGGCCAGCATCATGCTGGGCAAAACGGCGGACATCACCACCAGCTTCGAGGTGATTGAGGCCTGACCGGGCCTCCGCCAGTCAGACGCGGTGCGCCACCGTCGTCATGACCTTGGCGGCCAACTTCATCAAGCCCCGCACCGGCGCAGGCAACTCCACTGCCCCGGAGCCATGGGCTTCCCGCGCGTGCCGGGCTTCGTCCTGCTTCATTTGCGCCACGATGGCGCGCGAAGCGTGGTCGCCCGCCGGCAGGCGCTCCATGTGCTCGGCCAGATGAGCTTCCACCTGCCGCTCGGTCTCCACCACAAAACCCAGGCTCACCGCCGGCCCCAAGCGCCCGGCAAGCAGCCCCAGGCCAAAAGCCCCTGCGTACCAAAGCGGGTTGAGCAGCGATGCACGCGCACCCAGTTCGTCCAGCCGCGTCTGGGTCCAGGCCAGGTGGTCGGTTTCTTCTTTGCCAGCGGCTTCCAACTGTGCCGCCAGCGCCAGGTTGGGCGCCGCGGAGCGCCCGGGCCAGCGAGCACTGAGCGCCTGTGCGGTGTAGAGCGCTTGGGCGCACACCTCCCCCACATGGTTCACGCGCATCAATGCACCAGAGAGGTGCTTGTCTGCTTCGCTGAGTTCATGATCGCTCGCACGCTCCGGCAGCGTGGGGCACTCGCGGGAGGCACGGGGTGCAACGAACAAGGTCCTCAAGGCCGAGTCGGCTGCGTTGATCAAGGCGTCGGTGGCGGTGGTCATGGAGGCATCGCTATCAAAAAAACAAAACCGAATGCTGCCATTTCTGTTGATGCCATCGCTCTCGGTGCTTCCAACAACAAAGCGCAGAGCAAGGACAACGCAGGATGCGGGGCAGAGTATCCGTGAACCAAAGCACTGCGGGTAACTACTGAGTGCGTCGCGGTGGTGCAACACAAGCACCGCCACAGGGCAGAAATGCGGCTTCCACCGTGGCGCCCTCCATTACTTTCTGATGCAATCCATTCAGCTTCCTGATGGAGGTCGGCTCGGCGGCAAAGACCACCAGTCCCTATTCAACCCTTGGAGAACCCTTCCATGAAAAAGACCCTTATCGCTCTGGCCGCAGTGGCTGCCACCAGCGCCTCCTTCGCACAATCCACCGTGACCCTGTCGGGCACCTTGGACACCGGTATCGAGAAGCGCTTCTCTGGCGATACGACGCAGATGACTTCAAACCGCAACGGCACCAGTAACTGGACCTTGTCCGGCGCCGAAGATCTGGGCGGTGGCTTGAAAGCTGTGTTCCAAGTGTCCACCGCTTTTAACGTGGATGACGGTACCGTCACCACAGCCAACGGTCTGGGCAACAACGGCATGTTTGTCGGCCTGACTGGCGGCTTCGGTACGCTGCGCGCTGGCCGTCCGGTCAACACGTTGTACGGTAACGCCATGTTTGCCAACGGCACCAAAGGCGTGTCCTTGCACGACTCCAACACCGTTATCGGTGGAACTTTCGACAACAACACGGCGTTGCAGGCACCTGCACTTCGCCAGAGCAAGACGGGTAACGCTGGCAACTCGGTTTATGTCTCCAATGCTCTTCAGTACCACAGCCCACGTTTTGCTGGTGTTCAAGTGCAAGTTGAGTACGCGCCGTCTGAAGTTGCGAATGCTGACGCCGGTGTGGGCATCGCCGTTCGTTACGACGGTGGCCCGCTCAGCGTGTCCTTTACCAACTACAAAGGCGCCGGTTCGGCTGCCGTCGCAGCAACCGGTACCGCGTCTGCTGTCGCAGCAAACCTGAATCCGAAAGCCGTCAACCAGTTGGCAGCCGCTTATGATTTCAGTATCGCCAAGCTGTTCTTCACGTACCGCGACCAGGGCGGCCTGGCTTCTGACCAAGACACAGCGTACGCTTTGGGTGTGACGGCACCTGTGGGCCCTGGCGCCATCTATGCGTCCTATAACGTGAACGAGCAAACTGGCTCTGACGGCCGTACGCTGATTGCTGGTTACAAGTACAACCTGAGCAAGCGCACACAAGCGTATGTGCAAGTCGCTCAACGCAACGCCGCCTGGGTTGGTGGTGCCGTTACCAAGCTCGGTGGCACGGGCGCAGAGTCCAGCACCGGCTACGGCTTCGGTCTGCAGCACAACTTCTGATCGGTCACGCTGGCTTCAGGCCAGCTCATCCAGAGGCAAAACCGCCTGTCTTCATGACAGGCGGTTTTTTTTTCGCGTGTATCCGGAGCGAGCCTGTTCCAGCGGGCCAAGAGTCTCGCTGTTGCAGTGTGACAACGAACTGAGGCCAAATCTGCCCGTTTTTCAGGGGTTACCCTTACCCGTACCGTGCTTCGCCCATACAGTCACGTGTCGGTTTTATTAATTTGCAGTGTTGAACTGCGTTATTTTTTAAGGAAGATTCCATGAAAAAATCCCTGATCGCCCTCGCAGTTCTCGGCTCAGTTGCTGGTGCTGCCCAAGCGCAGTCCAGCGTCACCCTGTATGGTCTTGTGGACATCTACGCAGCCCGTATCAAGTCTGGTCCAGTCGGTGCGCAAGCGTCGACGTCCGTGATCAATTCGGGTGGTCTTGCCCAAAGCCGCTTTGGCCTGCAGGGTTCTGAAGATTTGGGCGGAGGCTTGAAAGCCGTCTTCAAGCTTGAGCAAGGCTTCGACTCCTCCAACGGCACCGTTCTCCAAACAGGTACTGCGTTCAACCGTCAGTCTTGGGTCGGTCTTGAAGGTGGTTTCGGTTTGGTGCAAATCGGTAACGTGTTCGCTGCTCTCGACGACACGTTCTACATCGGCAGTCCCTTGTTCGATTCGTTCGTGTTTAATCCAGGATCGGCCAACTATTCCCTCAACGGTAACCAGCCTGTGATGTCGGTGTACAACTACGCGTTCATCAAGAACAACGCGATCAAGTACACCACGCCGAACATCGGCGGTTTCGTCGCCTCGGTGTCGCATTCGCTCAAAGAGAGCAACGCGGCAAACGCCACGAATCAGACCGACTTCAGCGTTATGTACGCAAACGGCCCTCTGAGCGTTGCTCTGGCCTATGAGCAGATCAACAATGGCGGTGTCATCACTCCTGGAACCGACCAGAAGTACACCTACGCTACCGCCGCTTACGACCTGGGCGTTGTGGTTTTGCGTGGTGCTGTCGGCAGCACCCGCCAAGTGCTTGCCACGAAAACCAACGACTACCAGGTTGGTGTGGACTTCCCTCTTTCGTCGGCTCTGACCTTGTCGACCGGTTTCGCCAGTTCCAGCGACAAAGACGGCAGCGGCACCAAGCGCAGCGGTATTGCAGTTGGTGCAACCTACGCCTTGTCCAAGCGCACGCTGGCATATGCGGCGCTGAACAGCTCCAAGCGCGAAGTGTCGGGTGCTACCACCGACAAGTTCTCCTTCATTGGTGCTGGTCTGCAGCACAAGTTCTGAATTCCTTTTAAGGGTTTTCTGATCAGTAAAGGCCACCGGGCATCCGGTGGCCTTTTTTGTTTTCGAGGCCGGATGTGTTGAGTTGATCCAAAAGCGTTGCTCCGACAACGGCACCCCGAACACAGCGGTTCGAGGCAATGTGAATCTCATGACGGCTCAACGCTCTTCTTGAGTAACCGAAGTCCATTGGCCACCACCAGCAAGCTGGCGCCCATGTCGGCAAAGATGGCCATCCACATCGTGGCGCTTCCGAACACCGCAAGGACGAGGAACACTGTCTTGATGCCGAGCGCCAGCGTGATGTTTTGCCAAAGCACGGCATGCGTCGACCGAGACAGGAGGACCGTTTCGGCAATCCGGCGCAGATCGTCGTTCATCACTACCACATCCGCTGCTTCCATCGCAGTGTCGGTGCCGGCGGCTCCCATCGCCACGCCGATGTCGGCCTGCGCCAGTGCCGGCGCATCGTTGATGCCGTCGCCGGTCATCGCGGTCAGGCCATGTTGGGCCTGCAGCGCCTTGATCGCTTCAAGCTTGTCTTCCGGCAGCAAGTTACCGCGTGCTTCATCGATGCCGGCTTCGTGCGCAATGGCCGTCGCCGTGGCTTGGTTGTCGCCGGTCAGCATCACGGGTGTGATGCCCAGTGCCTTCAGCGATGCAACCGCCTCGCGGGACGATGCCTTGATCGTGTCGGCAACGGCAAATAAGGCGACCGGGCCGGCGCCGGAGGCCAGCAGGCTGACGGTTCGACCTGCTTCCTCGTGGGTACGCAGGGTCGCCTCCAGGGCCGATGAACACTGACCGCGTTCCTCGATCAAGCGGTGGTTGCCCAGCACGTAGACGGCGCCGCCAATGTCGGCCTGCACACCGCGGCCCGCGATGGCCTTGAAGTCCTTGGCTTCAGCCTTGTTGGGGGTCAGGCCAGCGGCGATGGCACGCGAGACCGGGTGGTCGGAGTGCCCCGACAGGGCGGCGGCGATGTACTCCGCGGCTGCCGCATCGACCTCAGTGCCGATCACCTCCCAGGCCACCAACTTGGGCTTGCCTTCTGTGATGGTGCCCGTTTTGTCCAGCGCGATGGCCTTGAGCTTTCTCGCTTCTTCCAGATAGATGCCGCCCTTGATCAGGATGCCGCAGCGCGCTGCGGCAGCCAAGCCGCTGACGATCGTCACCGGTGTAGAGATCACCAGCGCACAGGGGCAGGCGATCACCAGCAGAACCAGCGCCTTGTAGACCGCCTCCAGCCAAGTCCAGTCCAGCAGCCAGGGGCCGAGCAGTGCCACGGCCACGGCGACGACAAACACCGACGGCGTGTAGATGGCGGAAAACCGGTCGACAAATCCCTGCGTGGGCGCCCGCGTGCCCTGTGCTTGCTCGACCGCGTGGATGATGCGGGCCAGCGTCGAGTTCGACGCCAGCGCGTTGACCTCGAACTCGAAGGTGCCGGTTTCGTTGACCGTTCCAGCGAAAACTGGGTCGCCGACCGCCTTGCCCACCGGGATGCTTTCGCCCGTGACGGGCGCCTGGTTGATGCTGGTGCTGCCTGCAGACAGCACGCCGTCCATTGGCACGCGCTCACCGGGCCGCACTTGCACGACGGCGCCAAGCACCACGGACGCGACTGGCAGGGTCGCCCAGCTGCCGTCGGCCTGGCGCACCAGGGCTTCTTCAGGTGCCATCTCCAGCAGGCCCTTGATGGCGTTGCGGGCACGATCGACGGCGCGCGCCTCGATGGCCTCGGCAATGGCGTACAGCGCCATCACCATGGCCGCTTCAGGCCACTGCCCGATCACGAACGCGCCGGTCACGGCGACCGTCATCAGTGCATTGATGTTCAACCGCCCATGGCGCAGCGCCGTAAGCCCTTTCTTGTAAACGTCAAAGCCAGCCAGCCAGATGGCCGCAGCCGCAAGCGCCAAGCCTGCGCCTTCCCAGGCCTGCGTGTCTGGGGCGAAGAATCCAAGGACTTCGGCACCAATGGCCAGCAACAAGGCGCCACCCAGTCGCCACGCGTTGTCTGAGCCAGCACCGTGGTCGTGCGCGTCGGTCTGGGAGCTCGCCGCTGAGCCGCTCGCGGCGCCTTCGACCTTGTGCTGCATTGGTTGGGGGTCAAAGCCAGCCTCGCGGATTGCGGCCAAGGCTTGCTCAATTGAAGCCAAAGGCGCATCGATTGCTATCGTGCGCTGGCCTAACTGGAAGGTCATCGCGCGAATGCCAGTGATGTGTTCGACGGCGCGCCGGATCTCCGATTCCTCGCTAGCGCAATCCATCGTGAGCACGCGGAAACGGGCCCCACCTCCGATCAAGTCTGCACCCGCGGACGTGGCCACCAGGGGTGCATCGCTGTGGCAAGCAACGCAGGTATCGGCAGGTTCACCGGTTGCGGCGGACGGAGCTGGGGAGTGGGGGGTGTTCACGGTGGCTTTCTTTGCTGGTTTGCCGTCATTGGACAATCTGAAGTGTGTATGGCCAAACGCATTTTGAACCCGGATGGGAAAAACTTGCGGATTGGTGAGCTGGCTCGACCTCAAGGCCCTCGTGGCTCAGTCGATACTGGCAACGCTGTCGTCTAGAGCGCTTGTTGTCCTTGCGCTGACGTAGTTTTCATGTGTCCGTGTGTCTCAAAAATGCAGCAAGTACACCGTTTCCAGGCCTGTCGAAGGCGTGACAACTCCGATCGACACTTTGCTGTTTGCGCGTCTGCTTGGTCTTGCGCTCTCGTCCGCTCTCGCCCAAGCTCATTTGTTTCATGCCGGCGGTATTGCACTTCCCATCGCAAAGGGGACCTGAACAGCCCGCAACACTCCACCCTTGTTCATCGAAGCCCAAGGTGTTGCAGTTAAGACTTGAATCCGCGCACAGTGGAAGATGTGCATTTGCGCAACACATGCGAATATGCTTTCAAAAAAAGCAATACGAAAGATATCAATTTCTGTATTGCAGCACTATCTTCGCTCGTACTTGCGCTACCATTGACCAGCTGTTATGAGCGTGAACTCACTCTCTCAAGCTCATCAGCACTTCGCGTTGAAGCGTTTCATGGTTAATAAATGATAAACAAATGCCATAACGGCAGAAGGAAATATTATGAAAAATCGGAATCGACTTATTTTGGTAATGATTGCAACTGCAAGCAGCACAACCGCATTCGCCCAAAGCAGTGTGACGCTTTACGGCCGAATTAATACTACTGTGGAACGTCAAGAAATCGGTAACGTGAAGTCAACAACTGTTAGTAACAACAGTTCAAGATTCGGCTTCAAAGGAATTGAAGATCTTGGCGGCGGCCTCAAGGCGGGCTTTCAACTTGAAAGTGGCTTCCAGTCGGACACCGGCATTGGTAGCACAACTTTTTTTGGCCGCCAAAGTGAACTGAACCTGTCTGGCAGCTTCGGGACGTTAAGACTTGGAAATTTTTTCCCCGCTTCATATTATGCATCGGCTGATTACGTTAGCCTGCACAATCACGATACTGGATCATCCTCTGACGCTTTGTACTATGACCCTGTCTGGTTTGGCAGTCTGGGTACCGGTAACAAGATTGGATATCGTTCCCCTACGTTCGGCGGCCTTTCTGTGGATGCTGCAGTGGTGTTGCGCGAACAATCGGTAATTACAGGCGGTAAAAACGGATATGATTTGGCGGCAAACTACAGTGCAGGCCCTCTTGAGTTGGGTGCTGGATTCAGTTCGGTCAATAGCAACAACCAATTTTCATTGCGTGCGTTGTATAATATTGGCCAACTCACCTTGGGTGGCTATTTCCAACGCAACAAAGATGAAAACCTGATTCTCCCAACTGGTGCGGGTACCCGAAACAATGTGAGACTGGTGGCAGCCTACAACGTCGGTGCCTCTGAATTTCATGTGAACGTTGGCCGAGCTAGTGCCTACGAAAACATTGCAAATAGCGGTGCCACTCAGTACACCCTTGGATACAACTACAACCTTAGCAAGCGAACCAAAGTTTATGGGTATTACACCAGCGTGAATAACAAGAGTGGCGCGTCTTATTCAACGCCGACTGCCGGCATTGATTTCAACTCACTTGCAGTTGGCGTTCGCCACAATTTTTAATCAGTTCACTCTGGCCACTGCCGATCTCGTATTGACGGTTGCTAGTAATGGACCTGTCCTCCTTTGACGGAGGGCAGGACTACGGTGTTTGACTTGACAGCCGCTAAAACTTCAGCCACCAGCTTGAAATACAAAGCCTTGGCGGATTCAAGTCTGAAGTGCAACACCTGCCACCGAGTAAGGTCAGCGCGCGTCAAGGTAGTTGTCGCCCGGGTCACGCAGCTTTGAGCTGAGTATGTTGAATGCAGGCGGCCATCTTGACCACCTCGTCGCGCTCCGTAATGAGGGTCACTGCAGCGATGGGCGACCAGTCTCTGGTGGCGCCCGACCGGCGTGCCGGGTGGCGCTGCTAGGCCTCGCGATACAGCGCGTGTCGTGCCGCCAGGATGGCTTGATCCTGCCCGGCGTGACGCTGCTGCGGGCTCACATAACGGATCCCGCTGTGGCGGTGCTCCACGTTGTACCAACTCACGAACTCGGCGGCCCAGCCGCGAGCATCGTCCAGCGTCTCAAAGCCCTGCGTCGGGAACGCCGCGCGGTACTTTGCCGTGCGGAACACCACCGGGGCATCCAAGCTCTACGCCTGGCACGCCCCCGAGGTCGAGTGCATCGCCACGGGCAAGAACAGGACGCTCTACGAGTTCGCGTGAAGGTGGGCATTGCTGCGACCTTGAAGCACAACCTGATCGTGGGCGCACGAGCGTTCACGGGCAATCCGTTTGATGGTCACACGCCTAGAGAGTCGTCCCTGAAGAATCCCCGGAGCCCGCATAAACACTGGACTTTGGGGTGATTGCCGATGGTCTGAACTCCCAGTTTGAATTCCAATAGGGGCAGATTTCTGGGAGTTCTGCCGTGC
>JAJNQE010000059.1 GCA_021154985.1 Hydrogenophaga sp. | reverse complement strand
CCGAGTTGCTCGCGGCCATGAAGGCCAACCCGGGTTCCATTTCGGTGGCCACCGCCGGTGTGAACTCCAGCGGTCATTCGGCCATCGAGTCCCTCTCGCGCGCGGCCGGCGTGACCTACAAGCACGTCACCTACGACGGTGGTGCACCCGCCGCCGTGGCCGCCGCTTCGGGCGAAACGCAAGTCACCACCCAGCTCGCGGCCGAGCAGACCGACATGATCCGCGCCAAGAAGATCCGTCCGCTGGCGGTGGTGGGCGACAAGTCGATCGAGATCGAGGGCTACGGCACCATCCCGCCGCTGTCGCAGTTCATCCCCGGCTACAAGGACCCGATCAACTACTTCGGCATCTTTGTGCCCAAGGCCGCGCCGCCCGAAGTGAAGCAGACGCTGGACCGCATCTGGGCCACCGAAATGAGCAAGAGCGAGGCGCTGAGGAAGTACGCGCAGTCGCGCGGCGCCATGTTCGCCCCCATGGCGGGTGAAGAGGCGCAAAAGGCCGTGTTCCCGGCCATCCAGTCGTACGCCTGGACGCAGCAGGCCGCCGGCAAGGCCAAGGTGTCGCCCGACACCGTGGGCATTCCCAAGCCCTGAACGCCACACGCGGAACACACCATGACCGAGGGCGGAACATCCGCCCGCGCCGACCTCTGGGGCGGCGCGGGGTGGGCAGGCTTTGGCCTGTTGATCGTGGCGGCATCGCTGCGCATGGAGCGCTTCGAGTCGATGGGTGCACAGCTCTACACCATGCCGGGCTTTGTGCCGGGCATGTTGGGCGGCGTGCTCCTGCTGCTCGGCGTGGTGCTCATGCTTCGGGGCTGGCGCCGCAGCATGAGCGGTACCCACACGCAAACAGGTGAAACGCTGGTCAACCGCCGCATCGGCATCACGCTGGTGCTCACGCTGCTGTACGCCGGCCTGCTGATCGGTCGCGCGCCGTTCTGGCTGGTCACGGGCCTGTTTGTCGCCGCTTTCGTGGCGGTCTTCGCGCCCGAAGACCAGGCCCCGCGCCGCCGCCTGCTGGTGGCCCTGGTCACCGGCGTGATCACCTCGGCGGTGGTCACCTACGTGTTCCAGCACATCTTCCTCGTCCGTCTCCCCTGAGACCACCCGGCCGCCACCCATGTTTGACGGACTCCTGCTTTTCGGCGAATCGATCGTGCGCTTCGGCACGCCCGAGACCATCGCCTACGCCCTGCTGGCCTCGCTGGTCGGCGTGGTCATGGGCGCCCTGCCGGGCCTCACCGCCACCATGGCGCTGGCCCTCATGACCACGCTCACGCTCAAGCTGCCGCCCAGCCAGGCGCTGCTGATCCTGATCTGCACCTACGTGGGCTCGATCTACGGCGGCTCGCGCTCGGCCATCCTGCTCAACATCCCGGGCACGCCGGCCTCGGCCGCGGCCTGCCTGGACGGCTACCAACTGGCGCGCCAGGGCATGGCGGGCCGAGCCATGGGAATCGCCACCACCGGCTCGGTCATGGGCACCCTGATCGGCATGTTTTTTCTGGCGGCGTTCACGCCCATCCTGGGCGGCCTCGCCTTGAAGTTCGGTGCCTACGAATTTTTCTGGCTCGCCCTCTTCGGCGTGATCATCGCCGGCACGCTCACCGGCGACGACCCGCTCAAGGGCTGGATCGCCGGCATCGCGGGCCTCTTTGTGGCCACCATCGGCCAGGAGCCGCAATACGGCTTCGAGCGTTTTGCCTGGGGCGTGCGCGACCTGGCCGGCGGCATCCAGCTGGTGCCCGCACTGGTGGGCGCCTTCGGTTTCGCCGAGCTGCTCACCGCCATGCGCCAGCGCCAGCTGCCGGTGAAGATCAGCGCGTTTGACACCGTCATTCCCAAGCTGCGCGACGTCACCCGGTACTGGCGCACCATCCTCCGATCGGGCCTGATCGGCACCGGCGTGGGCATCGTGCCGGGGGTCGGTGAAGACGTGGCGGCCTGGTCGTCGTACGCGGCGGCCAAACGCGCGAGCCAGGAAAAAGAGCAGTTCGGCAAGGGCTCGGTGGAAGGCCTGATGGCCGCCGAGACCGGCGACAACGCCTGCGTGCCCGGCGCCATGATCCCGGTGCTCACGCTCGCCATCCCGGGTTCGGCACCGGCCGCTGTGCTGATGGCGGCCATGATCATCCACGGGGTCAAACCCGGGCCGCTGATCATGGTGGAGAACCCTTCGTTCGTGTACGACGTGGTGGCCATGATGCTGTTCGCCACCATCGGCATCCTGATCTACGGCCTGCTGCTCACCAAGGCACTGGTGCAGGTGCTGCGCGTGCCACAGCACCTGATCGTGCCCATCATCTTCGTGCTGTGCGCGGTCGGCAGCTTCGCCATCGCCGGCCGGTTGTTCGACGTGTACGTGATGCTGGCCTTTGGCCTCATCGGGTTCTTCCTGCGCCACTTCGGCTACCCCATGGCACCGCTGGTGCTGGGCATCGTGCTGGGCGATCTGATGGAGAAAAACCTGCGCCGCGCGCTCATCCTGTCCGACGGCGATCTCTCGCCCTTCTTCACCCGCCCGATTGCCGGCACCGTGGCCGCCATGATCTTCGCCACCATCGCCTGGAAGCTCTGGAGCCTGTACCGCCGTCCCGTCAAGCGCGAGGCCGCGGCATGAAGCTCGCGCTGTGCAACGAAGTGCTGCGCCCCATGAACTGGGAAGCGCAGTGCGAGGCCGCTGCGCGCATGGGCTATGACGCGCTGGAGATCGCACCCTTCACCCTGGCCGACGACCCTTTCACGCTCGACGCCGCGCGCGCCCGCGAACTGCAGGCCACCGCGCGCAACCACGGCTTGGCCATTTCCAGCCTGCACTGGCTGCTGGTGAAGCCCGAAGGCCTGTCGCTGGTGACCACAGATGCGGCGCTGCGCAGCCGAACGCTGGACCTGCTGCGCCACTTGGTCGATTTCGCCGCCGCCTGCGGGGCGCAGGTGCTGGTGCACGGTTCGCCGAAACAGCGCTCCCCCGAGCCTGGCCAAAGCGTGGCCGACGCCACCGCGCGGCTGGAGTCGGCCCTGGCCGAGCTCGCGCCCCACGCTGCGGCAGCCGGTGTCACCTACTGCATCGAGCCCCTCGGGCCTTTTGAAACCCCGGTGATCAACACCGTGGCCGAAGCCGCCGCCCTGGTGGACCGCATCGGCTCGCCCGCCATGCGCACCATGCTCGACGTGAGCGCTGCCTCGCACAGCGAGAGCGAACCGGTGCACGCGGTGCTGCGCCGCTTTCTGGCCAGCGGCCACATCGCCCACGTGCAGGTGAACGACCAGAACCGGCGTGGCCCGGGCCAGGGCGACACCGATCAGCGCCCGGTGCTGCAGGTGCTCAAAGACATGGCCTACACCGGCTGGGTGGCGGTGGAGCCGTTCGAGTACCTGCCCGACGGACCGGGCTGCGCCGATTTTTCAGCGCGCCATGTGCGCGGCCATTGGAGAACACTCACATGACCGGCGTCGAACTGCGCATCCGCGAGGTGCACCTCTTTCAACGCCACGTCACGCTGCGCCTGCCGTTCCGTTTCGGAGCGGCCACCGTCACGCAGTGCCCGCAAGCCTTTGTGCAGGTGCGCGCCGAAGTGGATGGCCGCAGCGTCGAAGGCGCGAGCGCCGAACTCATGGTGCCCAAGTGGTTCGACAAATCACCCGCACTCACGCACGAGCAGAACTTCGAGCAATTGCGCGAGTCGCTGCGCAACGCGCGCGATGCCTTGCTGGCCAGCCGCGGTGCCATGGACTCTTTTGCCCTTTCGCAAACGGCCGGAGAAGGGGCCGTAGCGGTGTCGGTCTCGCGCGGCCTGCCGCGCCTGGCCGCCCAGTTCGGCCCGGCCCTGCTCGACAAAGCCGTGGCCGACGCTGCCCTGCGCGCCGCTGGCCAGTCGTGGGTCGATGGCCTGCGCGCCGGTGTGCTCGGCGACCCCTGGAGCGCCCGGCTCAAACTGGTGCGCCCGACCGACGTGGTGCTGCGCCACACCGTGGGACTGGCCGACCGGCTCACCGACAGCGACCCCGGCACCGACCCACAAGATGGTCTGCCGGCCACGCTGGAGGCCGCCATCCAGCGCCATGGCCTGCACCACTTCAAGCTCAAGCTCTGTGGACAGATCGACGTCGACCTGGAGCGGCTCACGCGCATCACGAACGTGTTGCAACGCCTGGGCGGCGACTGGCGCGCCACGCTCGACGGCAACGAAACCTTCACCGATGCGGCCAGCCTCGGGCGCTTCTGGCAGACGCTGCAAAACACACCCGCCCTGGCCGGCCTCTTGCAGCGCACGCTGCTGCTGGAGCAACCGCTGGCACGAGCCGTGGCCCTGCGCGAGTCGATCGCCTCGCTGGGCATCGGCGTGCCGGTGATCCTGGACGAGTCGGACGACCACGACACGGCCCTTGAAGAAGGCCTGGCCCTGGGCTACCGGGGGATCTCCAGCAAGGCCTGCAAGGGCATCTACCGATCGCTGGCCAATGCGCACCGCATTGCACAAGACCCCCGCCTGCTGCTCTCGGGCGAAGACCTCACCTGCCAGGCGGGTCTGGCCGTGCAGCAAGACACGCTGCTCGCCGCCAGCCTGGGCGTGCAGCACATCGAACGCAACGGCCACCACTACGTCGATGGGTTCGGCAGCGCCCCGGCCGACGAAGCCATGGCCTTTGCCGAGGCCCACCCCAGTCTGTACGAAACCGCATCGGGGCGCCCCCACCTCAACGTGCGCAACGGTCGGCTCGACCTGATTTCCCTGCACGTCACCGGCTTCGCTTCAGCGGCCATGCCGCAGTGGCGCAGCCTGCAAACCATTCAATGAACCCGCCTTCACGGAGAACCCCCATGGCAACACACCGACTCGGCCTCATCATGCACGGCGTCACCGGACGCATGGGCATGAACCAGCACCTGATCCGCTCCATCTGCGCCATCCGCGCCCAGGGCGGCGTGACGCTCTCCAACGGCGACAAGGTCATGCCCGACCCCATCTTGGTCGGCCGCAACGCCGAGAAGATGGAAGCGCTGGCCAAGGCGCACAACATCGCCCGCTGGGGCACCGACCTCGACGCCGCGCTCGCCAACCCCGACGACACCGTGTTCTTCGACGCCGGCACCACGCAGATGCGCCCCACCCTGCTGGCCAAGGCGATCCGCGCGGGCAAACACGTGTACTGCGAGAAGCCCATTGCCACCAACCTCAACGAGGCGGTGGAGATCGCGCGCCTGGCCGAAAAATCGGGCCTCAAGCACGGCGCCGTGCAGGACAAGCTGTTCCTGCCCGGGCTGCGCAAGCTCGACATGCTGCGCCGCGCCGGCTTCTTCGGCCGCATGCTCAGCGTGCGTCTGGAGTTCGGCTACTGGGTGTTCGAGGGCGATCTGCAGCCCATCCAGCGCCCCAGCTGGAACTACCGCGCTGAAGACGGCGGCGGCATGATCCTGGACATGATGTGCCACTGGCGCTATGTGCTGGACAACCTGTTCGGCGAGGTCAAGTCGGTGTCGTGCATCGGCACCACGCACATCCCGCAGCGCTGGGACGAAGCCGGCAAGCCCTACGCCTGCACCGCCGACGACGCGGCCTACGCCACCGCCGAACTCACCGGCCACAACGGTGAACACGTGATCGCGCAACTCAACATGAGCTGGGCCACCCGCGTGAACCGCGACGACCTGGTGACCTTCCACGTTGACGGCACGCACGGCTCGGCCGTGGCCACGCTGACCGGCTGCAAGGCGCAGAGCCGCGTGAACACGCCGCGCCCGGTGTGGAACCCCGACGTGAAGAACACCATGAACTTCGGCGAACAGTGGCAGGACGTGCCGGACACGCAGGTGTACGACAACGGCTTCAAGATCCAGTGGGAACACTTCATTCGCCACGTGGTCGAGAACGAGCCCTACAAGTGGACGCTGCCCGAAGGCGCCAAGGGTGTGCAGCTGGTGGAAGCCGCGCTGCAGAGCTGGAAGGAACGCCGCTGGGTCGACGTGCAACCGCTGAAAGTCTGACGCCATGACCCTCGCACTGAAACTGCCCAACGCCTCCGGCCAGATCGAGGCCTACACACTGCGCGGCACCACGCCAGTGAAACCCGCCCGGGGCGTGGCCTTCAACCGCATCGCCTACTCCGCGGCCCACGTGGTGGCCGACCCGCTCGCGGCCGTCGATCCCTGGCTGCAATGCGCCGTGGACTGGGACGCAACCATCGCCTACCGCCAACGCCTGTGGGCGCTGGGCCTGGGCGTGGCCGAAGCCATGGACACAGCCCAGCGCGGCATGGGCCTGGACTGGCCAACCTCGCTGGAGCTGATCCGCCGCTCGCTGGACGCTGCGCGCGACTTCGGGCCAGGCGCGCTGGTGGCTTCGGGCTGTGGCACCGACCACCTGGTGCTGGACGATGTGAAAAGCATCGACGACGTCATCCGGGGCTACGAGGCGCAGATGGCGGCCATCGAGAAACTGGGCGGCAAGCTGATCGTGATGGCGAGCCGGGCGCTGGCCCGCGTGGCGAAAAGCCCGGCCGACTACGAACGCGTGTACGACCGCATCCTGAGCCAGGCGAAGCAGCCGGTGGTGCTGCACTGGCTGGGCGACATGTTCGACCCCGCGCTCAAGGGGTACTGGGGCAACGACAACGCCGACAAGGCGATGGACACCGCGCTGGCGGTGATTGCCGCGCACCCGGACAAGGTGGACGGCATCAAGATCTCGCTGCTCGACAAGGACAAGGAGATCGCGATGCGCCGGCGCCTGCCCGCAGGGGTTCGCATGTACACCGGCGACGATTTCAACTACGCCGAGCTGATCGCCGGCGATGGCTTCGGCAGCGAGGCCACGCACGGCCAGAGCGACGCGCTGCTGGGCATCTTCGACGCCATCGCGCCCGCGGCCAGCGCCGCGCTCGGTGAGCTCGCGCAGGGCAACGTGCAAAAGTTCCACGACATCCTGGGCCCCACCGTCCCGCTGTCGCGCCACATCTTTGCCGCGCCCACCCGCTTCTACAAGACCGGCGTGGTCTTCATGGCCTGGCTCAACGGCCACCAATCGCACTTCACCATGGTCGGCGGCCAGCAGAGCACCCGTTCGCTGCCCCATTTCGCCGAACTGTTCCGCCTGGCAGACGCGGCCAACCTGCTGGAGCAGCCCGAGCTGGCGGTGCGCCGCATGAACACCTTGCTGGCCCTGCACGGGATTGAATGACATGCGCGACTTCTCGCAAGACCACCGCTGGCTCTCCATCAACACCGCCACGGTGCGCAAGAGCCCGGGCAAAGACCTGCCGCTGACGAGCATCCTTGACGCCTGCGCTCGCCACGGCATTCAGGCCATCTCGCCATGGCGAGACCAGGTCGCAGCGGTCGGCTTGAAGACCGTCTCGGCCCAGGTGAAATCGCTCGGCTTGAAGCTCTCGGGCTACTGCCGTGGCGGCATGTTTCCCGCGGTGGACGCCGCCGGCCTGCAGGCCGCGCGCGACGACAACCGCCGCGCAGTGGACGAGGCCTGCGAACTCGGCGCGCCCTGCCTGGTGCTGGTGGTGGGCGCCCTGCCCGGTGCACTGGCCGGCCGGGCGGCGCACAAGGACATCGCCCAAGCACGCCAGCAGGTGAGCGACGGCATCGCCGAGCTGCTCGAATACGCCAAGGCCAACCGCATGCCGCTGGCCATCGAGCCGCTGCACCCCATGTACGCGGCCGACCGCGCCTGCATCAACACCATGGAGCAGGCGCTCGATGTGTGCGACGCACTCGACCCGGAGAAGACCGGCGCGCTCGGCGTGGCGGTGGACGTGTACCACGTGTGGTGGGACCCGAAGCTGCAGGCGCAGATCGAACGCGCCGGCCGCTCACGCTTGCTCGCCTTCCATGTGTGCGACTGGCTCACCCCCACCACCGACCTCCTCAATGACCGCGGGATGATGGGCGACGGTGTGATCGACATCCCGCGCATCCGCGGCTGGGTGGAGGCGCAGGGCTTCGCGGGCTTCAGCGAGGTGGAGATCTTTTCCACCGGAAACTGGTGGCAGCGCGATCACGACGAAGTGCTGACCACCTGCATCCAGCGCCACCGCAGCACCGTGTGAAGGGTGGCCTCAACCGGTGCGTTTGCCCACGCCCAGTGCCGCCACCACCGACAGCCCCAGAAACACGGCACTGCCCACCAGCGTGGCGGCAAACCAGCCCCGGTCCATGAACAGGCCGAAGATCAGGGGCGCGGCGGCAAAGCCCACGTCCAGCCCCGAATACACCGTGCCATAGACCCGGCCGGTCGCGCCCTTGGGCGTGGCGCGCTTGATCATCATGTCGCGGCTCGGTCCGCCCACGCCCACTGCAAACCCGGTGGCGGCCAGCGCCACCAGCGTGCCGATGGAGCCCAGCCAGCCGGTGGCGCACAGCAGCAACAGCGCGGCACCCAGCCCCATGGCCCAGGCCACCACGTGGTCGCTGGAGAGGCGGTGCTGGTGGCTGTAGGCCGCCACAAAACCGCCCACCAGCATGCCGAACGCGGCGCACAGCATGTAGGCGCTGATGGTCAGCGTGGCCACTTCCACGCTGGTGTTGTGCATGGCCTTGAGGATGGACGGCGCAAAGCTCTGCACCACCGCCAGCGACATGGTGGAGAGCAGGAAAAACGCAAAGCACCACCACACCACAGGCAGCTTCAGAAAGCCGAGATCGCCGCCGCTGGGCTCACCCGCCGCGCGCACCACAACGTCGGTGCGCAGCTTGTCGCGCTGCCAGAACATGACTCCCAGCACCACGAGGTAAAGCACAGCGGCCACCTGGTAGGCCACACGCCAGTCGGCCCAGGCGGACACGCCCACCAGCAGCGCAGGCGCCAGCGCCCAGCCCAGGTTGCCGGTGAGGCCATGGGCACTGAAGGCATGACCCAGGCGGGGCAACGACACACGCTGGTTGAGGATGGTGAAGTCGCAAGGGTGCAGCGGCGCGTTGCCGGTGCCGGCCAGCACCGCCACCAGCATCAGGCCGGCGTAGCTCGTGGCCTGCGAAGCAGCCACCGCGGCCAGAAAGAACATGCCGATGGCGGCAAACAGCACCGGGCGGGCGCCCACGCGGTCCACCAGAAAACCGGCCAGCGCCTGCCCCACACCGGAGATGACAAAGAACACCGACATGAGCAGGCCCACGTCGGCGAAGGACAGGCCGAATTCGCGGATGAAAACCGGGAACAGCGGCGCGAGCAGCAGTTGCGAAAAATGTGAGGTGCCGTGAACCAGGCCCACCAGGCCGATGACGGCGGCGTCCTGCTTGAGTGGAACGGGGTTGGCCGGCGCAGCGGCGCCCAAGGTTGCGGTGTTCATGGACACGATCGTAGGGCGGGTGGAGAATGCGCAATTGCGATGGAAGGTCAACCATCGTCGAATATCAGCCAAACGTCTTCAGGAGCCCTGCATGCGCGGCCGATCCAGCCACCGCCGGCTGTTGCCCACCAGCGATACCGATCCCTACTGCCCGACGCCGGCACACCCGGTGCGTTGCCGGGCGCGCCAGGTCGACAGCGACGACCAGTTCGAACCGCATCACCATGCCTGGGGGCAACTGGCCTACTGCGCGCGCGGCTTGCTGCAGGTGACGGTGGTGCACACGGACGCCGCCGATGACCACGCCCCCCCGGAGACCACCACCATCGTGCCGCCGTCGCGCGCGGTGTGGATCCCGCCGCTGGCGCGCCACGCCGTGACCATTGTCGAGTCGGCCCAGTTGCTCACGCTGTACATCGACGCCAGCGCCGTGCCGACGCACTGGAGCCGCTCGCGCGTGCTGGTGGTGTCGCCGCTGTTGCGCGAACTGGTGCACGCCTTGAACCGGCCGTTGCGGCCCGAGGGCGCAGCAGGCGATGCGCTGCTCACGCTGCTCTTTGACGAGATCGAACACGCCGACACCCAGCCGCTGGGTGTGCCCATGCCGGGTGCCAACGGCGACCGCCGCCTGCGCAACCTGTGCGAAGCGGTGATGCAGGCACCGGCCCAGCACGCGACGCTGGCGGCCTGGGCCGCGCACGCGGGGGCGAGCGAACGCACGCTGGCACGGCTGTTTCGCGAGGAGCTGGGCACCAGCTTTCAGCGCTGGCGCCAGCAGGTGGTGCTGGCGCACGCCATGCCGATGCTGGCGCGGGGGGTGTCGGTGGGTCGGGTGGCGCAGGCCAGCGGCTATGCGAGCGAGAGTGCGTTTTCAGCGATGTTCAAGTCGGCCATGGGCCTGCCGCCCACCCGGCTGCTGGCGCAGGCCCAGGCCAGACCTCAGGCCGCCACGGCCTCTTCGACCCGGGCCTGATTGGCGGCAATGGCCTCGATGGCCTTGCGCACCACGCTCTGACCATCCACCGGGCGCAGCAGGCGGTTGGCGATGAGCCGCTCGCAGCTGCGCTTGGTCATGGAATGCGGGCGGCCACCCCGGCTCACGAACATGAACAGCGTGCCGCGGGTGCTGGCCCAGATCAGCTGGGCGCGCAGCCATTCGCGGTGCGAATACAGGTCCACCCAGTCGCCCTCGCGCAGGCCGGCGAGCAGCGTGATGGCATCGAACGGAATGTCTTCTTCGCTCTCCGCCTCGTTGAAGCTCGACACCACCGCCTGATCGGCACCGCTGGCAGCGCGGCCTTCGGTGAGCTCGGAGAAATCGGTGGGCAACGTGTCTTCGAAGCCCGCCGCTTCCAGCTCCACCCGCCCAAGCCAGGGCTGGGCCGCCTTGCGCGGTTTGCGTTGTTCGGGTGTGGCCGGCAAGGTTTCGTCCAGCTCCATCGACATGGACGAGGTGTCCAGCGGCACCGGGTTGGAGGCGCTCGCATCAGCCCGTGCACGCGCGCGCCGCAGACCCAGCACCGGCTGGTGCAGGCGCATGAGGGCGTCGAAAAACGGTTTGGTTTCTTCAGGCGTTTTGCCCAGCGAGGCCAGTCCCGAATGCAGGGTTTTGAGCATGCCGGGCACCATCTCCAGCAACTGCGCCGGCAGGCGCAGCGTGACCTCTTTTTTGGTGCTCCACAGCAGGTTGGAGACCACCTTGCGGTAGCCGCCCGGATCGGTCTCGCCGCACCCGGCATTGAGCTGGGCCGACGCAATGGCCAGCGCCCAGGGGCCGTAGAGAAAATCGAGGATGAAGCCGGGTGCGTGGTCCACGTCGGGGCGCTGGCTCAGGTCCCAGGCCACCTGGTCGGCCAGCGTCTGGCGCGCTTCGGCGTGGCGGATCGCCTGCAG
This sequence comes from Hydrogenophaga sp., assembly GCA_021154985.1. Taxonomy (GTDB): domain Bacteria; phylum Pseudomonadota; class Gammaproteobacteria; order Burkholderiales; family Burkholderiaceae_C; genus Hydrogenophaga. The sequence continues at coordinate 6,949 of JAJNQE010000059.1, read as the reverse complement.
GTTGTTGTCTTTGGCGGCCTCGTCGTCGCGGTCCTGAGCCTCCCACTCCTGCAGCAATTCGTCCAGTGCGATCGCAAAGGCCTGCGGGTCTTCGGTTTCCAGTTCGTTCAGGGCATTGAAGGCCTGCTGCACCGGGCCGAAGAACTCCGCGAACTCGGTAGCGAATTCGTCGTTGTACCGAAAGCTGCGCTGGGCGACACATTCGACCAGGCGGCGCGCCGGGTGGGCGTCTTCGCTGAAGAAGCGCGGGTTGGCCATGGCCAGGCGCAACAGTGAAGGCTCCAGCGCCACCACGGCTTCGCGCACCGGGGCCAGCAGCAGCGGGTCTTGCGCGACCTGGTTGACCAGCTTGCGCACCACGTCCAGGCCCATGGCCTGTGCCACCCGCTCGGCCTTTTGCTTGAGCTGCATGAGCACGCGCGCGCGCTCGTGGGCGGCGGCAAAATCGCCCCAGGTCTTCTGGCTGAGCTGGGTGCCGATGTCCACCGCGCGCGCGGGGCGGTCCACCACCGGCAGCGACTTGTACTGCTCACTGCGGCGAACCACCATCGACTCGTCGAGTGTGGGAATGGCGGCAAAGGCTTCAATGGCGGCGAGCTCTTCGCTCACCTGCTCGTAGTACTCGGGCGCGAGGGTCTGTTCGTAGCGCTGCCCACCCCGTTCCAGGAAGTTGTGCAGGTACTGGTTGTCCACCGGCGTCTGCAGGCGGGCCAGCTGCGGCATGTCGGGCACGAAGTCGCCAAAGTGCGCTTCGCCCGTGCTGTCGCCCCGGTACTCCAGCGGCGCCTGGCCCGAGGGGTGCCATTCGGTGGCGGCCGGGCCGGCGCCGCGCGAGGCCCTGGCCGCGCCGGCGGCCGAGCGCGCAGCAGCACCTGGCGCCTCGGCCAGCAGGCGCACGCGGTAGCCGGCTTCCTGCACGTTGGCGCGCTGCAGCACCAGCGTGAGGCGGGCATACAGACCCTTGAGCTCATGACCGATCGCCTTGCCACAGTGGCGCAGCCACAGGGCGCGCAACTGCGAGTCGGACTCGTCCAGCGCCATCATCTCGCGCAGCGCGCGCACGAACACGGCAGGACGCAGCGGGTTCATGTCGGCCTGCACGGTGGCCAGGCCCTGCAGCGAACTCATGAGCGCGTCCAGCACCTTGAGCTCTTGCTCCAGCGGGGGCAGCATGGCCTGCAGCAGACGGGCCGATTCGATCGATTCGGTGACGGTGTCGTCTTCCACCAGCGAGAGGTAGGCCGATTCACTCAACAACGTGGTGCGAGACGAAGTGGGTGCGTCGGTGGGGACGGCAAAGGCCTCTCGCAGGCGCTGGGGGTAGTCGGCCACCCAGCCTTCTTTTTCCTGGCGCATGCGCCACCACGCCGTGGCCAGGCGGTCGCGTTGGGCCACGTCCATGCACTGCTTCTCAGCCTCTTGCAGGCCGACCACGGCCACGTCGATGCAGCGCCCCAGCATGGCGGGGGCGTCTTCAAGGGCCTCGGCAAGGCACTGTTGCAACAATCTGGGGGGTACCGTCATCGCCTGGTTGCGGCGAACTGCCGCTGTGTCGGGGGTGTGAGACAAGTCACGGTTATACCCGGGTCGCCGATCGGTGGTGTGTCAGCGCTGAGATAAGGCCCTTATCGGTCCCTGAACGGTCAGCCGGCGTACAGGCCGGGGTTCCCGATGGCGCCAGCCGGCCAGCCGTCAACGCCCTGTCACATCTGGCATGCAACATGCAAGCAAGGCTGTCACTGCCTTCGATGAGGCTTCAGGGAACACAAACATGGGAAGTATCCGGCGCTACGCCAAAACCGCCATGGCATGGGAGGCACTGTCACGCCCCGATGCCGTGGGCCGAGAGGCCCACACCTTGCTGCTCATGGCCAATGGCCGGCGCAGCGAGGAAGAGTTGTCACTGCTGCTGGGTGCCGACGTGTCGGAACTGGCTTACGGATTGATGGAAAAGGGTTACCTGCAAAAGACCGGTGCCCTGTTCCAGCCCGAGGACGACGACGCGCACGCCAGCGCCTGACTGACCTTGGCCGGGCCTGCTTCAGAGCCAGCGCTTGAGCAGGCCCATGATCTGGTCGAAGCGCGGCCCGTAGGGTGGGTAGAACAAATGCCCCATGGAGAAGCGCGACTGCACCAGAACGGGCTTTTGCTGGGTGAAACGCAGAAAGCCCACCTCGCCGTGGTAAGCACCCCAGCCGCTCTCGCCCACACCACCGAACGGCAGGCCTTCATGGGCCACGTGCATCAGCGTGTCGTTGATGCTCACGCCACCGCTCACGGTGCTGGCCATCACCTGGTCGCGCGCGGACGTGTCGCTGCCGAACCAGTAGAGCGCCAGCGGGCGCGGGCGCGCGTTGATGTACCGGATGGCCTCGCCCACGGTGTCGTACGCCACCACCGGCAAGATGGGGCCGAAGATTTCTTCGTCCAGCAGCTTCATGCCCGGGCCCGGGTTGAACACCAGGGTGGGGTTCATCTGGCGCGTGGTTCCGGTGTTTGAAGTCCCCGCCGCCACGTCCACCACGCGAGCGCCCTGGGCTGCGGCTTCGTTGAGCAGCGATTGCAGGCGGGCATGGTGGCGGTCGCTCACGATCGCGGCGTAGTCGGGGTTGCCGGCGATGGTGGGAAACAGGCGCGCCACGGCGGCGGTGTAGGCCTGCTCGAAAGCGGCCTCCTGCCCGCGCGGCAACAACACGTAGTCGGGCGCAATGCAGGTCTGGCCGGCGTTGAGCAGCTTGCCGTGGGCGATCTTCACGGCGGCTTCATCGAGCTTGCACGACGCATCCACGATGCAGGGCGACTTGCCGCCCAGTTCCAGGGTGGTGGGTGTGAGGTTGGCCGCTGCGGCAGCGGCCACCTTGCGGCCCACGGCGGTGGAGCCGGTGAAGAACAGGTGGTCAAACGGCAGGCTGGCGAACTCGTGCGCCACATCGGCACCACCCAGGACCACGCTGAATTCGTCGGCCGAAAAAGCGCCCTGCACCAGCGACGCCATGAGTGCCGAACTGTGTGGCGTGAGTTCGCTGGGCTTGAGCATCACGCGGTTGCCGGCCGCCAGCGCCGTGGCGGCGGGGCCCAGGTTGAGCTGCAGCGGGTAGTTCCACGGCCCGATCACGCCCACCACGCCCAGCGGCTGGCGCTGGATGTGCGAGCTGGCGGGCTGCAGGTACAGGGGCGTGGCCACGCGCCGGGTTTTCATCCAGCGGGGCAGTTCCTTGTGCAACTGGCCGATGGCTGCGCGCAGCACGAACAGGTCGGCCACTTCGGTGAGCTGGCGCGAGCGCACACCGAAGTCGGCCTGCACCGCGTCGGACAGCGCGGCACCGTGTTGGTCAATCAGGGCCTTCAACCGCGCGAGACGGTCGCGGCGCAGCGCCAGCGGCACATCGATCTGTGCGCGGCTGGCGCTGTGCTGCGCGTCGAACAGGGCGCGCAGGGGAAGGGTTGGGGGTATCTGGGTCATGGGGCGGATGATAGGTCTGGTGCCCCGGCAGCGGTAGGGGCAGGTCCCCATCCCGACGGATGGGGACTTGCGCACCGACGCGAGCGCTCAGCCCGGACTCAAGCCTCGGCCACCGCGTCGCCGAACTCGAACACACCCGGGTTCTGCACCGGGTCCACGTCCACCGGAATCGACGACTTCGGCGGATAGCGGCCTTCCAGCAAAAACTTCGAGAGCGGGTTCTCGATGCGCTGTTGTATCGCGCGCTTGAGAGGCCGCGCACCGAACACCGGATCGAACCCGACCTTGGCCAATTCGGCCAGTGCCGCCGGCGACACCTGCAGGTGCAGGTCCATCTTCGCCAGACGCGCCTCCAGCACCTTGAGCTGGATCGCGGCGATCGCCTCGATGTGCTGCGCATCGAGCGCGTGGAACACCACCGTCTCGTCGATGCGGTTCAAGAACTCCGGACGGAAGTGGTTCTTGAGCTCGCCCCAGACCGCGTCCTTCACGTCTTCATACGACTCGCCCACCATGGCCTGGATGAGGTGCGAGCCGATGTTGCTCGTCATCACGATCACGGTGTTCTTGAAGTCCACGGTGCGGCCCTGGCCGTCGGTGAGGCGGCCGTCGTCGAGCACCTGGAGCAGCACATTGAACACGTCCGGGTGGGCCTTTTCCACCTCGTCGAGCAGCAGCACGCTGTAGGGCTTGCGGCGCACGGCCTCGGTGAGGTAGCCGCCCTCCTCGTAGCCCACGTAGCCGGGTGGCGCGCCGATGAGTCGCGCCACGGAATGTTTCTCCATGAACTCGCTCATGTCGATGCGCACCAGGTGGTCTTCGCTGTCGAACAGGAAACCGGCGAGCGCCTTGCACAGCTCGGTCTTGCCCACGCCGGTGGGGCCCAGGAACAGGAAGGAGCCGGTGGGGCGGTTGGGGTCGCTCAGGCCCGAGCGCGAGCGGCGGATGGCGTTGGCCACAGCGCCGATGGCTTCGTCCTGGCCGACCACGCGCTCGTGCAACTTGCCTTCCATCAGCAACAGCTTGTCGCGCTCGCCCTGCATGAGCTTGCTGACCGGGATGCCGGTGGCGCGCGCCACGACTTCGGCGATTTCTTCGGCGCCCACTTGCGTGCGCAGCAGTTGCGGGCGGCCGGTGCCGTCCTTGTTCTGCGCCTTGCCCGATTCAACCGCCTGCGCGTCTTTCAGGCGCTTCTCCAGTTCGGGCAGTTTGCCGTACTGCAGCTCGGCGACCTTGTTGAAGTCGCCCTTGTCGGTGAAGGTCTTGATCTGCGAGCGGATGCGGTCCATCTCTTCCATCACGTCCTTCGAGCCCAGCGCGGCGGCCTTCTCGGCCTTCCAGATTTCGTCGTAGTCGGAGATTTCCTTCTCCAGCCGGGAAATCTCTTCCTCGATCAGGCCAAAGCGCTTCTGTGAGGCTTCGTCCTTCTCGCGGCGCACGGCTTCGCGCTCGATCTGCAGCTGGATCAGGCGGCGGTCCAGCCGGTCCATCACCTCGGGCTTGGAGTCGAGCTCGATCTTGATCTTGGACGCGGCCTCGTCGATCAGGTCGATCGCCTTGTCGGGCAGGAAGCGGTCGGTGATGTAGCGGTGGCTGAGCTCGGCCGCGGCCACGATGGCCGGGTCGGTGATCTGCACGCCGTGGTGCACTTCGTACTTTTCCTGCAGGCCGCGCAGGATGGCGATGGTCGCCTCCACGCTCGGTTCGCCCACCAGGATCTTCTGGAAGCGGCGCTCGAGCGCGGCGTCCTTCTCGATGTACTTGCGGTATTCGTCGAGCGTGGTCGCGCCCACGCAGTGCAGCTCGCCGCGCGCCAGTGCTGGCTTGAGCATGTTGCCCGCGTCCATCGCGCCTTCGGCCTTGCCCGCGCCCACCATGGTGTGCAGCTCGTCGATGAAGACGATGGTCTGGCCTTCGTCCTTGGCCAGTTCGTTCAGCACGGTCTTCAGGCGCTCCTCGAACTCGCCGCGGAACTTGGCACCGGCCAGCAGCGCGGCCATGTCCAGGCTGAGCACGCGCTTGCCCTTGAGCGAATCCGGCACTTCGCCGGCCACGATGCGCTGCGCCAGGCCTTCGACGATGGCGGTCTTGCCCACGCCGGGTTCGCCGATGAGCACGGGGTTGTTCTTGGTGCGGCGTTGCAGCACCTGGATGGCGCGGCGGATTTCGTCGTCGCGGCCGATCACCGGATCGAGCTTGCCCAGGCGGGCACGCTCGGTGAGGTCCAGCGTGTATTTCTTGAGCGCCTCGCGCTGGCCTTCGGCCTCGGGGCTGTCCATCTTCTGGCCGCCGCGCACCGCCGTGATCGCCGCCTCCAGGCTCTTGCGGGTCAGGCCGTTTTCATTGGCGATGCGGGCCAGTTCGCCCTTGCTGTCGGTCACCGCGAGCAGGAACAGTTCGCTGGCCACGAACTGGTCGCCGCGCTTGATGGCTTCTTTTTCGGTGGCCTGCAGCAGCTTGGCCAGCTCGGGGCCGACCTGCACCTGCTCCTGCCCCTGCACTTCGGGCAGGCGTTTCACAGCCGCTTCGACCGCTTTGGCCAGGCCTTGCACATTGACGCCCGCGCGCTGCAACAGCGATTGCGGGCCGTCGGCCTGGCGCAGCAGCGCCAGCAACAGGTGGGCGGGTTCGATGTACGCGTGGTCGCTGCCGAGCGCAAGCGTCTGGGCTTCGCTCAGGGCTTCCTGGAACTTGGTGGTGAGTTTGTCGAGACGCATGAATAAGCTCTCCGATGATTCAGAACTGCAACCTACATGGCGCCCATCATCCGGTTTTCAAGGCGCTGGCGCCACCCCTGGCACAGCACCTTTGACGCAGATCAACCCACGCCCGGGCTTTGCGCGCGGCGCCAGTACGCATAGGCCCAGGCCGTGTGGAAACCCAGGCGGCGGTACAGCGCCAATGCGGGCGCGTTACTGGCATCGACCTGTAGAAATGCGTTGCCGATGCCGCGTTGCAACGCCTCTTGCGCCATGGCCCGCATCAAGTCGCGGGCCAGGCCCCGCCCGCGGTGTGCGGCCGCCGTGCGCATGCCGTGGATGCCAAGCCAGCCATGGCTGAAGGAGGCAGCGCCACAGGCCACGGTCTCGCCGTTCTCGCGCAAGCTGGCAAACAGCGTGCCCGTGGCACGGCCCAGCGACTTTGCGCGGCTGGCGCCATCGACCGGGTCAAGCCCTTCGCCCAGGAACATCGCCATCCACGCGGCATCGGGAGTGCTGGCGAGTTCGACCCCGGTAACGGGCTCGGACGGCGCCAAGTCGGCGATGGCGCAGGTCTGGGTGAACGTGGGTTGCCGGTGCATGAAGCCACGCGCACGCAACTCGCGCAACCAGCCATCGAAAGCAGGGGTGCCAGGCAGGCGAAACATCGGCTCGGTGCCAGCCTCTGCGTAACGCGCCAGGATCGTGCCCAGCAAGGCCGCATCGTGCTCGCCATGGTGCAGCGGCACGGCACTGCGCGCGCGGTTGATCGTGCCGTGGTCCATGG
>JAJNQE010000047.1 GCA_021154985.1 Hydrogenophaga sp. | reverse complement strand
GGCCTGGCCCAGATCAGCCAAAGTCACTTTTTCCAGCGTCATGCCGACTTCTTCAGCGATCACTTTGCCGCCGGTCAGGATGGCGATGTCTTCCAGCATGGCCTTGCGGCGGTCGCCGAAGCCAGGGGCCTTCACAGCCACCACTTTCAGGATGCCGCGGATGGTGTTCACCACCAAGGTCGCCAGGGCTTCGCCTTCGACGTCTTCGGCAATGATCAGCAGCGGACGGCCAGCCTTGGCGACTTGCTCCAGCGTGGGCAGCAGGTCACGGATGTTGGAGACCTTCTTGTCGTACAGCAGCACGAAGGGGTTGTCCAACAGGGCCGACTGCTTCTCGGGGTTGTTGATGAAGTAGGGCGACAGGTAGCCGCGGTCGAACTGCATACCTTCGACGACGTCGAGCTCGTTCTGCAGCGATTTGCCGTCTTCCACGGTGATCACGCCTTCTTTGCCCACTTTGTCCATGGCATTGGCGATGATGTCGCCGATGCTGGAGTCGCTGTTGGCAGAGATCGAGCCGACCTGGGCGATTTCCTTGCTGGTGGTGGTGGCCTTGGAGGCCTTCTTCAGCTCGGCGATCAGGGCTTCCACAGCCTTGTCGATGCCGCGCTTGAGGTCCATCGGGTTCATGCCGGCGGCCACGTACTTCATGCCTTCGCGCACGATGGCCTGGGCCAGCACGGTCGCGGTGGTGGTGCCGTCACCGGCGTTGTCCGAGGTCTTGGAAGCGACTTCCTTGACCATCTGGGCGCCCATGTTCTGAAGCTTGTCCTTCAGTTCAATTTCCTTGGCCACGGACACACCGTCCTTGGTCACGGTGGGGGCGCCGAACGAGCGCTCGAGCACCACGTTGCGGCCTTTCGGGCCCAGGGTGACTTTGACGGCGTTGGCCAGGATGTTCACACCCTCGACCATGCGTGCGCGGGCTTCGCCGCCGAAAATGACGTCTTTTGCTGCCATGTTGATTTCTCCGGAATTCAGTTAAAAGGAACGAAAAAAGAAGAATTACTTCTCAACAACCGCAAACAGGTCGTCTTCTTTCATCACCAGCAGTTCGTTGCCGTCGACCTTGACGGTCTGGCCGCTGTATTTGCCGAACAGAACGCGGTCGCCGACCTTGACGTTCATGGCGGCCAGTTCGCCTTTGTCGTTTTTCTTGCCAGGACCGACCGCCAGGATCTCGCCCTGGTCGGGCTTCTCGGCGGCTGCGTCGGGGATGACGATGCCGGAAGCGGTTTTGGTTTCGCTGTCAATGCGCTTGACGATCACGCGATCGCCGAGAGGACGAAGGTTCATTGCATCTCCTGGAGTTGGAACGGATGGGAAAGGATTCAGGTCGGCGTGCCGGCGTGGAGCCGAAAGTTGCCGCCGATCACTTGGAGCGAGGCTTGTTAGCACTCATCTCCAGCGAGTGCTAATGATAAGGGCGCCCCAAGGGGTTTACAAGGTCGGGCGGGATTTTTTCACCCACAGGCCCCGTGGTGGCATCCCGTTTCCCGCGATGGGCGCCCTCACGCGGCGGGGTCTGCCCCGGAAAACAGGGCGTTGTGCACGTCGCGCAGGTGGGTCTTGTCCTGCTCCAGCACCATGGCCTGCGTGGCCCGCTGCAAGCTGATCACTGCTTGCCGGCGCGCGGCTTCACCCAAGGCGCCACCGCAGTCCTGGGCCACGATGGCGAGCAGTTTCTGCATGCGCAATTGAATCTCGGACACGCTGGCGCCGTCCCGCGCAATGGGGTCGAAGGCCTGGTGGATGAAATCGGCCGGGTCCAGTGGCACCAAGGTCAGGCGGTCCAGGGGCGTTGTCGGGTCCCCCGTGTCGACGGGTGTGTCCACCAGCACTCGGGTGATGGTGTTCATGGCCGCAATGGCGGTGCCCGGATCGTTGACAGCGGGCGACAAGGCGCGCTGCGCCACCTCGCACAGCACGATCAGGCCAAAACGCGGGTCCTGGTCGAAACTGCGTCCGTCGCCCAGCACGAATGCCTGGCGCAGGGCATCGGCTTCGGGCGTGTTGTCGGGGGCTGAGCCTCCCTCAACGATCACCAGCACGCAGCCGGGATGGACAAGCTGGCCCGGGCGCACGCGCAGGTGCAGCCGGGCGGAAGCAGCCTCCGCCAGGTCTTGCAGGGCCTGCATGTCGATGTGGCGCAGATAGCCCACCTTGTTTGCGAAGATGGTGTACCCGGCGGGTGTTTCCGCGGGCGCCAGGCGAGCGCCCATGCCCGGTGATCGCCGGTGGGCGCTCATGGCCCCCTTGGCCGCGGTTTCGAGTTTGGCCAGGGTGTTCTCCATGCGGCCGAGCACGGAGAGCGTCTTCACCCAGCGCACCAGCGTCACGATGAGGTAGAGCAGCACACCCATGGTGCAGACGAACAGGATGAAACGGCCCGTGCCGCCGTACAGACCCAACCCCAGCGCCGTGTTGGCGATGATCGCGTAGATGAAGGCGGAGATGAAGGAAGTGATGGCGTTTTGCGTGTCTGCGTCGCCGGCCACCAGCTGGATGGCGCGCGGCGACGCACCTGCCGCGGCCGACGAGAACGCCGCCACCATGATCGACAGGGAGAAGGTGGCCACGCCCAGCATGCTCGACGCGATGACACCGAGCAGGGTGTCGAGCGTGCTGCGTTCGATGTCGGGCAGGAGGCCACTCGGGATGAGGCGGTTGCCCACGGCGGCCACCAGTGCGATCAGCACCGCCACCACGCAGCCCACGGCGGGTTTGACCCAGAGGCGGTTTTCGGGGGCTTTCAACCAGATGAGGGCGCGGTACACGGACATGGCGGAAGGATAGGTGATTTGCGGGCTTGCCCGGGCTGTCTCCTTGGGCACGAACCACAAGCTGGCTGACAGTTTGAACGCTTACGATCATGGTATGGATCGACACTTCCACCCACCCGGTCCGGCCCCGTGGTCCGCTGTCCTGTTCCGCCCCCTGGCGGGACTGGCCGTGCTGTTGCTCAGCCTCTGGTTGGCGTTGTGGCCGGACTTGGCCCGTGCCGCGCCCGGTGAGATCGACGTCACGCTGCAGGCGCGCCACTGGGTCGACCCGTCCGGCAGCCTCACCATCGACGATGTGGCCCGGCGCCCGGCCGGGGACTTTGAGGCGATGGAGGGTTACCAGAATTTCCAGCTCGCCGGCGCCGCGCTGTGGTTGCGGCTTGAGCTGCCACCGCGCGACACCGCGCGCCGCTGGTACCTGATGCTGAGCGCCGGCGCCTTCACCAACCGCGCCACGCTGTACACCGCGAACCCGTCCGGCGCGTGGACGGCCCAGCACGCGGGCGATCACGTGCCCGTGTCGCGCTGGGACCACCCGGACCAGACGCCGGTGTTTCTGCTCGACCCCGAGACCGCCGGCCCGGTGTGGCTGCGGCTGGAGAACCACCCCGCGCCGCTGAGTCCACGCCTCGTCGTGCTGGACGAGCGGCAGCTGCAGGACACGCGCCAATGGACCTTCCTCATGGTGGGTGGTTACCTGGGCTTCGGCCTGCTGGTGCTGTTCCTGGGCTGGGTGCATGCGCGCTTGTATGCCGACCGCGCTTTTGTCGCTTACTGCTGCTATGTGGCCTGCATGTTGGGTTTTCAGGCCGCCTTCACCGGCGTGGGCGGGTTGTTCTTCTGGCCCGACCACGCGGGGTGGAACGACGCTGCGCCCGCCGTGTTCATGCTCTGGTTGACGGCCTCGGGCATCTGGTTCGTGCGCGAGGTCTGTGTGGTCTCGCGCCACAGCCGCGTGATCGACCGGTTCGTGCTCGCCTGGTCGGTGTTCGGCTTGTTGTTTCCGGCGGTCTACCTGCTGCTGTTGAACCAGCCGGCGTTCATCGTGCTCAATCTGTACGGTTTGTTGTCGGTGCTGCTGAGCTTTGGTTTGTGCATCTGGACCTGGCGGCGCGGCGAGACCTACGCGGGCTGGATGGCGCTGGGTTTCCTGCCGGTGCACCTGGCCTATCCGTTCCCGGCACTGCGCAGCGCCGGCATGCTGCCGGACAGCTGGGCCACACAGTACGCGGTGCTGATCGGCTCGGCGATCGAGATTCCGCTGCTGCTCTACATCCTGCACCGCCGCGCCAAGGACTTCAGCGAAAACCACGCCCGCCTGCGCGCGATTGAAAGCACCGACCCCCTGACCGGCCTGACGATTTCGCCGGTCTTGTTGCTGCGCCTGCGCGATGCCTTGCGCCGTGCGCGCCGCTACGGCCACCGTTTTGGTGTGGTGCTGGTGGAGCTGTCCAACCACGCCGCCATCGTTGAGCGCGAAGGGCGAGAGGCAGGCGACCGCGCGCTGGTGGTCACCGCCTCGCGGCTCTCGGAGGTGGTGCGCGACGTGGACACGGTCTGCCGCATCACGGAGACACGTTTCGCGGTGTTGGTCGAGGGGCCCGAAGACCTCAAGCTGCTGGGCCAGCACATCGTGGCCAAGGGGCTGGAGCGGGTTCCGCAGCTGCCGGCCGATCTGGCGCTGCGGTTTCGTCTGGTGTCGGCCGCGTTGCCCGACCCGGCCGATGAGTCGCTCGACGACACCCGCCTGATGGAGCGCCTGCACCAGGCACTGGACCGGCTCGGCGACGATCCGCGCAAGGTGGTGCTGCACCTGCCCCAGGCGGGTTGAGTCCCGCCCGGCGTCAGAAGTGGGCGAGGTAGCCGCCGTCCACCACCAGGGTGTGCCCGGTGACGTAGCTGGCCGCGGGCGATGCGAGAAACACCGCCGCGCCCGCGATCTCGTCGGTCTGTCCCCAGCGGCCGAGTGAGGTGCGTTGCTGCAGCCATGCCTGGGTCTGGGCATCACCGGTCATGGCGGCGTTGGCTTCGGTGGCAAAAAATCCTGGCGCAATGGCGTTGACGTTGATGCCATGTGGGCCGAGTTCGGCGGCCAAAGCGCGGGTGAGGGCTTCGAGCGCGCCCTTGCTGGTGGTGTAAGCGGCATCGCCCGAGCGAGCGATCGGCCCGGCGATGGAGGTGACGTTGATGATGCGGCCAAAGCCCTGGGCGCGCATGGGCCGGGCGGCTTCTCGGCACAGGTGCCAGGCCGACACCAGGTTGGCTTCGAGCAGCTCGCGCAGGGCCTGGGCGGGCAGTTCGTCCAGCGGTTGGCGCCGGCGCTGACCCACGTTGTTGACCAGGATGTCCAGGCGGCCGCTCTCGGCGAGCACGCGGGCCACGGCTTCGCTGGCCACCGCCTCATCGGTCACGTCAAACGGGAGTGCATGCACCCGGGCGCCCGGGGCGCTGTCTCCCGCCTGCGCCACGGCCGCGCGCAGGCTGTCGGCGTCGCGTCCGTTGAGCCAGACCTCGGCGCCGTGGGCGGCGAGTGCGGTGGCCATGGCCAGGCCCAGGCCACGGCTGGCGCCGGTGACCAGGGCCACGCGGCCTTGCAGGGAGAAGAGGGGGGAGGTGGTCGGGAGGGCTGCGTTCACGCGCGAATTATCGGCGCGCTCCACATCCCTCGTGCGGCCTGTCTCAGGCCGTGAGCTCGGCCATCGAAGACTGCGGGAACGCCAGCTCGGGCTCCAGGGTCTCCAGCGGCAGCGTGAAATAAAAGGTGCAGCCGGCGCCCGGTGCCGTTTCCGACCAGATACGCCCGCCGTGGCGGTCGATGATGCGCTGCGCCAGGGCCAGGCCGGTGCCGGTGCCCTCGAAATCCATCGAATGGTGCTGGCGCTGGAACATCACGAAGAGGTTGTGCGCTTTCTCCAGGTCGAAGCCGGCGCCGTTGTCGCTCACGAAGAAGGTGCGCCCGCCCAAGGGGTTGACCTTCCAGCCCACCTTGATGATGGCATCGGCTCGCTTGGCGGTGTACTTCACCGCGTTGTCGAGCAGGTTGCCCCAGGCCTGGGCCAGCAGCATCGCGTCGCCGCGGACCGTGGGCAGCTCCTGGTCAATCACCCACTCGATGTTGCGGTTCGGGTTTTCCTGTTTCAGGTGGGCGATCACGCCGTGCAGCAAGGGCGCCATGGGCACCGCTTGCGAATCGAATGCCACGCGGCCCAGCCGCGCGTATTCCAGCAGGCCTTCGATCATCAGGCTCATGCGTTTGGAGGCCTTGGCAATCGAGGTCTGGTACTGGCGCGCGAGGTTGTCGGTGGAGTCGCCCGTCTGCTCCTGCAGCAGGCTCACGAAGCTGGCGATGTGGCGCAGGGGCGCGCGCAGGTCGTGCGAGACCATGTGCGAGAAAACGTCCAGGTCCTTGTTGGCCGCCACCAGCTGTTGCGTGCGCTCGGCCACGCGTTTTTCCAGCTCGCGGTTGAGGTCGTTCATCACGTCCTCCAGGCTCTTGGCCGCGGTCATGTCGCGCGTGATGCTGGACAAACCCTGCAGATCACCCATCTCGTTGCGCAGCGCCGTGAGCACGGTGTGTGCCCAGAAGCGCGAGCCGTCTTCGCGCAGGCGCCAGCCCCGCGATTCCCACTGCCCGTGTTCCTTGGCCAGACGCAGCACCTGGCCGGGGTCGACTTCGTCTTCGCCCGCGTTGTCGGCGCACAGCAGCGCTTCAAACGACTGCCCGACGATCTGCGTGCGCTGGTGGCCGTGCAGGCGCTGGGCGCTCTCGGTCCACTCGACCACCGTGCCGGCCTCGTCCACAAAATAAATGCAGTAGTCCTGAATGGCATCGACCATCAGGCGGTAGCGTTGCTCGCTGGCAAACAGCTCCTCGGAGCGCTCGCGCACGCGCTCTTCCAGATCCTGGTTGGCGTGCAACACAAACTCTTCGGTGCGTCGGCGCTCGGTGATGTCGTGCAGCTCGATGAACAGGCCTTCAACTTCACCGTTCTGCACATCGGGCAGGTAGTGGATCTCGAAGTAGTTCAGGCCGCCGTCGGTGCCGGTGCGCTCGGCTTCAAAGTTCTGCGCCTGACCACCCAGCGTGGCCAGCACGCGCGGCATGATTTCGGGCAAGACCTCGGGGCGCACCACCTCGCTCAGGTGCGAGCCCACCATGTCTTCGGGCTTTTTGCCGTAGCGTGCCGCGTGCGCGTTGTTGGCAAAGCGGCAGATCAGGTTTTTGTCGTAGTAGGCCAGGCGGGCCGGAATGCGGTCGGTGATGCTGCGCAAGATGGCGTCTTGTGGTGCGTCGGCGGCGTGGCTGGCCGGCACATTGCCCAGATCGGCCACCAGGGTGCTGGTGTGCAGGAAGCGGCCTTCCGCGTCGTATACAGCGGTGGACGTGAGCCGGGCCTGCAGAAAATCGCCGTTGGCGCGGCACAGCGACAGCGTGAGCGGCTCGGTGCGCCCGCTGATCAGCAGCTGCTCCACGTGCTGGGAGGCCGGGCCGCGCGAGGCGGGTGCGGCCAGGTCGGTGAGCTTCCTGAACATCACCACCTCGTCGCGGTCGGTGCCCAGCCAGTCCAGCAAGGTCTGGTTGATGTTCACGCAGCGCAGCTCGGCGTCCAGCGCCAACAGCCCGCAGGGCGCGTTGTCGTAGAGGGCGCGGGCGGCGCTCAGGGCGGCCAGCAGTTCGTCGGTGATGGGTGCCAGCTGCTGCTCAGTGGTCGGTGCAGAGGTGTCCATGGGGGAAGGCTCCTGGTCGGTTCGGATCGGGGCAAGGCATTGCTCGTACTTCCTTATCGGACGCTGGCCGCAAAAATTCAGCCGCCTCCGACCACCGGAATGCGGGGTGAATCGGGGGCATTTCTGGCGAAAAAAAGCCCCGGGGCTGGTGCACCGGGGCTGGTCTTCGTATGTTGTAAGTGAACGCTTACAGGCCGGCAGCCTTTTTGAGGGCGGCGGCGCGGTCGGTGCGCTCCCAGAAGAATTCGGGCTCTTCGCGGCCAAAGTGACCGTAGGCGGCGGTCTTGGTGTAGATCGGGCGCAGCAGGTCCAGCATCTGGATGATGCCCTTGGGACGCAGGTCAAAGTGTTCATTCACGAGCGCAGCGATCTGCTCGTCGGGAATCACGCCCGTGCCTTCCGTGTAAACCGTCACGTTCATCGGGCGCGCCACGCCAATCGCGTATGCCACCTGAATCTGGCACTGCTTGGCCAGGCCGGCGGCCACGATGTTCTTGGCCACGTAACGCGCCGCGTACGCCGCCGAACGGTCGACCTTGGACGGGTCTTTGCCGGAAAACGCACCACCGCCGTGCGGACAGGCGCCACCGTAGGTGTCCACGATGATCTTGCGACCGGTCAGACCGCAGTCGCCCTGTGGGCCGCCGATGACAAAACGGCCGGTCGGGTTGATCAGGAACTTGGTGTCCTTGAGCCATTCCTTGGGCAGCACCGGCTTGATGATCTCTTCAATGATGGCTTCGTTGAACGAGGCCTTCATCTTGGTGGGTGTCTCGCTCTGGTCTGGGCTGTGCTGGGTGGAGAGCACCACGGTGTCGATGCTGTGCGGCTTGCCGTCCACGTAGCGCATGGTCACCTGGCTCTTGGCGTCAGGGCGCAGAAACGGCAGGCGGCCGTCTTTGCGCAGCTGCGCCTGGCGCTCCACCAGGCGGTGCGCGTAGTAGATCGGCGCAGGCATCAGCTCGGGCGTTTCGTCGCAGGCGTAGCCGAACATCAGGCCCTGGTCGCCGGCTCCGGTGTTGAGGTGGTCGTCAGACGCGTGGTCCACGCCCTGGGCGATGTCGTTGGACTGCTTGTCGTAGCAGACCATGACCGCGCAGCCCTTGTAGTCGATGCCGTACTCGGTGTTGTCGTAGCCGATGCGCTTGAGGGTGTCGCGCGCGACCTGGATGTAATCCACATGCGCGTTGGTCGTGATCTCGCCGGCCAGCACCACCAGACCGGTATTGCACAGGGTCTCGGCGGCCACGCGGCTGCGCGGGTCCTGCTCAAAAATCGCGTCGAGGATCGCGTCGGAAATCTGGTCGGCGACCTTGTCGGGGTGGCCTTCAGAGACGGATTCGGAGGTGAAAAGAAAGTCGTTCGCCATGGTTAAACTCCAAGTTGGTTGATCGGCGTTGCCGGTCTGTCAGAGTTCGGCGAACGCTTTAGCGGAATTTGTGAATCGCCCCGCAATTAGTTCAGTAACTCGGCGATGGGCGGATTCTAGACCATGGTCTGAGCCCCATCCTGCCGCCCCACCACCGCCTTGGCTGCGCTGATCCACTCCCTTTTTCGCGCTTTCAGCCTGTTGCCCTTGCCGGTGCTGCACGCGCTGGGCTGGGTGCTGGGGTGGGCCAGCTTTCTGCTTTCAAGCCGTTACCGACGCCGATTGCTGGCCCATGCACGGCAGGCCGGGTATTCGAGCGGTGTTGCGCTGCGCTCGGTGGGCGAAGCGGGCAAGCTGGTGGCCGAACTGCCGCGTCTGTGGCTGGGCCGGGCTGTGCGGGTGGAGTGGGACGGCGCCGAGCACATCGAGGCGGCCCAGGCGGACGGCGCGGGCACCTTGTTCCTCACGCCGCACCTGGGCTGTTTCGAAATCACCGCGCAGGCCTATGCCCGGCGTTTCGGCGCCCGCCACCCCATGACGGTGCTGTTTCGCCCAGCGCGCCAGGCCGCGTTGCGAGATCTGGTGGCGGGTGCACGCCGCCGCCCGGGTCTGCACACCGCCCCCACCACGCTGGCGGGTGTGAAACAACTCATCAAGGCGCTCAAGGCGGGCGACGCGGTGGGCCTGTTGCCCGACCAGGTGCCGCCAGAAGGTCAGGGCGTGTGGGCGCCGTTTTTCGGGCACGATGCCTACACCATGACGTTGTCGGCGAGGTTGGCGCAGGCCGGTCGCACCCAGGTGTTGGTCAGCTGGGGTGAACGTTTGAGCTGGGGGCGGGGCTACCGGGTGCATGTGCGGGCGTTTGGACCGCTGGCGAGCGACCCTGTGCAAGCGGCCGGCCAGATCAACCGGGCCATGGAGTTGCTGGTGCGAGAATGCCCGACCCAGTACCTCTGGTCGTACGACCGCTACAAGACCCCTCCGCCTGCCCGCTGATGACCCAGCCTTCTCCCGCCTCCCAGCACCAGCTGCCCCCCGGCAGCATCACCAACCGGCTGGGTGTGCTTTTCATGCGATGCCTGGCGAGCCTGCCCCTGTCCTGGGTGCGGGCCTTGGGCTGGTTGCTGGGCCAGGTGTTGCATCTCGTGGCGGCGCGCCGCCGGCGCATCGCGCTGACCAACTGGGCCCTGTGTTTCCCGGAGCAAAGCGATGCCGAACGGGCCCGCGCGGTGCGCCGGCACTTCGTTTTTTTTGCCCAGGCCTGGCTCGACCGCAGCTGGCTCTGGGAGGCCAGCGACGCCACCATCCGCCGCCGTCTCCAGCTCACCGGCGACCTGCAGGCGCTGGCCGGCGTTGATCCCACGGTGTTGTTCGCCCCGCACTTCGTGGGCATGGACGCCGGCTGGACCGCGCTCACCGCCCACCTGGAGCGCCGCTTCTGCGGCATCTACGCCGAGCAGCTCAACGCCGATGTCGACCGCTGGATGTCGCAAGGCCGTCAGCGATTTGGCGAACCCCACATCGTGGCCATGCGCCAGGGCCTCAAGCCGCTGGTGGCGGCGCTGCGCCAGGGCCTGCCGCTGTACCTGTTGCCCGACATGGACTACGGCACTCGCGACTCGGTCTTTGTTCCGTTCTTCGGCGTGCAGACCGCCACCATCACCTCGCTCTCCAGGTTTGCCCGCATGGCCCGGGCGCGCGTGGTGCCGGTGGTCAGCCGGCTCACGAAAGACGGCTACCAGGTGACGGTGCACTCGCCCTGGGCCCACTACCCCACCGGCGATGTGGAGGCCGACACGGCCACGATGAACACGTACCTCGAGGGCTTCATCCGAGCCACGCCCGAGCAGTACTACTGGGTGCACAAGCGCTTCAAGACCCGGCCCGAGGGCGAGGCCTCTTTCTACGCCGGCCTCTGAGCGCCTGCGCTCAGGTCGGCAGAAACGCTTCGATCAGCGCCGCCACCTGCGCGGGCTGCTCGTGCACGATCCAGTGCGTGGCGCCGGGCACGCGCTCGATGCGCAGGTCGGGCACAAAACCGTCCAGGCCCTCCAGCAAGGCTTCGGGCAGGGCGGTGTCGCCCAGTCCCCAGACCACCAGCGTGGGCACGTTCACCGACACCCGCTCGCGCGGCAACTGCACGGCCGCCGCTCCCGGATCGCTCGCGGTGGGCGGGCGCAGTGGCGAGGCCGCGTAGTAGGCGCAGGGGCCTTGCAGACCCTGGCGCCAGACAGCCCGGTAGCGCTCGCGCATGGCCTCGTCGAGCCAGGCCATGGGCCCGCTGTCGGCAGCCATGTTGGTGAAAAAAGGCCAGAGGCGAGCGAAATCGTTCTCGGCGAGCAGCGCGGGCGCGTCCGGGCGCGCCAGGAAGTTCATGTAGGCGCTGGACGCCTGCTGCGCGGGCGAATTCGCCAGCTCGCGCTGGAAGGTGGCGGGGTGGGGCGCGTTGACGATGGCGAGCCGGCGCATGGCCGCAGGGGCCTGCGCGGCCACGCTCCAGGCCAGCGCACCGCCCCAGTCGTGCGCGACAAGGCAGGCCAGTTGGCCCGGGGTCGGGCTGTCGTGGGTGATGGCGTCGATCAGCGCGGTGAGGTCTTGCACCAGGGGCTTGGCACGGTAGGCCGACACCTCGGTGGGGGCGCTGGACTGCTCGTAGGCGCGCAGGTTGGGCGCCACACAGCGGTAGCCGCCATGTTCTGCCCGTGCGAAGTGGTCGAGCAGCGCGTCCCACACAAATGCGGCTTCGGGAAAACCGTGCAGGAACAAGAGCACCGGCCGGCCGCGTTCGCCAGCGGCGCGGCAACTCAGGGTGATGCCGTGCGGCAGGGCTTGCTGGAAGGTTTCGATCATGGCGGGCTCTCGCTGTGAGCCCGCGCTCGCTCAGTCGAGGGCGGGCGGCTCGTCGTCGGGTTCTTCGGTCGGGGCCGGCGCGGCGGTGGCGGGGCCGTCCTCGTGTGTCCAGCGCCAGAGCATCTGGGCCACTTCGTCCAGCCCTTTTTTCTTCAAGGCCGAGAAGAGTCTCGCCTCGCCGCCGCCCGACTGCAGTCGCGCAATCGACAGCGCCTTTTGCGCTTCGGCGTGGTTGAGCTTGTCGGACTTGGTGAGCAGCACCAGGAACTTCAGCCCTTCCTGCACGCGCGGGCGGATCACTTCGAGCAGGATGTCGTCGAGTTCGGTGAGGCCCAGGCGCGGATCGATCAGCAGCACCACGCCCTTGAGGTTTTCGCGCGTGAGCAAGTAGTTGCCCATGACGCGCTGCCAGCGCAGCTTGGCCTCGCGCGGCACGGCGGCGTAACCATAGCCCGGCAGATCCGCCAGCACGGCATCGGTCACGCCCTGTTTGCCCAGCGAGAACAGGTTGATGCTCTGGGTGCGCCCGGGCGTCTTGGAGGCAAACGCCAGGCGCTTTTGCTGCGTCAGGGTGTTGATGCAGGTGGACTTGCCGGCGTTGGAGCGGCCCACAAAGGCCACCTCGGGCACGTTGAGCGGGGGCAGGTGTTCGAGCTGCGGCGCGGTGGTGAGGAAACGGGCGGTGTGCAACCAGCCGTGCGCGATCTTGACGTCGGGGTGCTGCGGATCGGTGGGTTTTCCAGCGTGGGGTGTCCGGGCTTGGAGAGGCTTGGCGTCCGCGGACGGGAAGGCAGGGGGGGAGGCTGGAGTGTGGTTCTGGGTCATTGGGGGGGTTTCCCGAGAGGGCATTGTAAAATCGAATGGCTGTAACCCGGCAGATCGCGAAATTCTTCAACCCGAACACGTCGTTTGCGACGCCCGTCCCGTCATGAAATTGCCTGTTTCCCTTCTTTGCGCCGCCGCCGCTGTGGCTTTGTCGTTCAGTGTTCAGGCGCAGTCGGTCAAGCCCGATCTGGCCAAAGGCGCCGCGTTGTACAGCCAGGCCTGTGTGGCTTGCCATGCGGCCGACGGCAACTCCAGCACCCCCGCAAACCCCAAACTGGCGCAGCAGCATCCCGAGTACCTGATCAAGCAGTTGCACGAATTCAAGTCCGGCAAGCGCGCCAACGCCATCATGGCGGGCTTCTCGGCGGCACTGTCCGACGACGACATGCGCAACATCGGCTTCTGGCTCGCCTCCCAAAAGGCCACGCCCGGCGCTGCCACCGACAAAGACCTGGTGAGCCTGGGCGAGCGCATTTACCGCGGCGGCATTGCCGACCGCCAGATCGCCGCCTGCGCCGGCTGCCACAGCCCCAACGGTGCCGGCATCCCGGCCCAGTATCCGCGTCTGTCTGGCCAGCACGCCGAGTACACCGCGACCCAGCTCAGGCATTTCCGAGACGGCACACGCGCCAACAACGCCCAGATGACGGGTGTGGCCGCCAAGATGAACGACCGCGAAATCAAGGCGGTATCCGACTACATCGCCGGTCTGCGCTGACCGGTTCCCGGGGCATTTGCCCTGGGTGGCTTGCTGGGATATAAGCGATCATTAATATTCAGCGGCACAATGCGTTAATTGCCTCCCGGCGGTGAACCGCCAGCAAAAAACAACATCACAAGAGGGCGCGTTCCGGGATCACCGGAACCGCCCTTTTTGTTGAACCGTTTCCCCACTGCTCCATGACCGTCTCCACCCAAGGCCTGCACATCAGAACCGGCTCTCGCATCGTCAGCGAGACGGTGGAGTTGTTGTCGTCGATGCGGTTCTCCATCTCGTTGCTCACCGTCATCTGCATCGCCTCGGTGATCGGTACCGTGGTCAAGCAGCACGAGCCGTTCAACAACTACGTCAACCAGTTCGGGCCCTTCTGGGCCGATGTCTTTGCCAGCGCCAACCTGTTCTCGGTCTACAGCGCCTGGTGGTTTCTGCTGATCCTGGCCTTTCTGGTGATCAGCACCAGCCTGTGCATCGCCCGCAACACGCCCAAGATCCTGGCCGACTTCAAGGTCTACAAGGAAAACATCCGCGAGCAAAGCCTGAAGGCTTTTCCGCACCGCGCCGAGAGCACGCTGGTGGAAACGCCGCAGGCCGCAGCCAACCGCATCGGCCAGACGCTGCTGGGCTCGGGCTGGAAGGTCAAGCTGCAGTCGCGTGACACGCCGCAAGGCCAGGGCTGGATGGTGGCGGCCAAGACCGGTGCGGCGAACAAGATCGGCTACATCGCAGCGCACAGCGCCATCGTGCTGGTGTGCATCGGGGGCCTGCTCGACGGCGACCTCATGGTGCGAGCGCAAACCTGGTTCAACGGCAAATCGGCGTTCACCGGCGGTGGCCTGATCGCCGATGTGCCCGCGCAGCACCGGCTCTCTTCCAGCAACCCGACCTTCCGCGCCAACCTGCTGGTGACCGAGGGCACGACCGCCAGCACGGCCATCCTGGCCCAGCCGACCGGTGTGTTGCTGCAAGACCTGCCTTTCTCGGTCGAGCTCAAGAAGTTCATCGTCGAGTACTACGAAACCGGCATGCCCAAGCTGTTTGCCAGCGACATCGTGATCACCGACTTCGAGACGGGCGAGAAGAAAGAGGCACGCGTCGAGGTGAACCACCCGGCCAGCCACCGCGGCATCAACATCTACCAATCCAGCTTTGATGACGGCGGTTCGCGCGTGAAGCTGCAGGCCGTGCCGCTGAACCGGCCCACGCGCCCCTTCGAAATCGAAGGCACCATCGGCAGCTCCAGCGCCCTGAGCAATGGCGACGACAAACTGGTTCTGGAATACACCGGGTTGCGCACGATCAACGTGGAAAACTTCGCCGGTGTGAACCCGGCCAGTGGTGTGGACGTGCGCAAGGTCGACTTGCGCAGTTCGATCGAAAGCCGCCTGGGCAGTGGCCACAAGACCGTCACCGAAAAAACGCTGCGCAACGTGGGACCGAGCATCACCTACAAGCTGCGCGACGCGGCTGGCCAGGCGGTGGAGTACCACAACTACATGCTGCCGATGGAGATCGAAGGTGCGCGCATGTACCTGTTGGGTCTGCGCGAAGTGCCTTCCGAGCCGTTCCGCTACCTGCGCATTCCGGTGGACGAGAACGACAGCATGGACGGCTTTGTGCGCTTGCGCGCTGCGCTCGACGATCCGCAGATGCGCGAGCTTGCGGTGCGCCGTTACGCGGTGTCGGCGGTGGAAGACGGCCGTCCGGAACTGGCCGAAGCCCTGGTGGCCTCGGCCACGCGCGCACTTGCGTTGTTCGCCGGCGCAGAACCCTCAGTGCAACTCACGCCGGTGGCGAGTGGCACGAGCAGCAAAGCACCTGTGCAGGGCGGTTTGCAAGCGGTGTCGACGTTTCTGGAAAACAACGTGCCTCAGGCCGAGCGCGAACGCGCCAGCGAGGTGCTGGTGCGCATCTTGAACGGCACGCTGTTCGAGTTGTTGCAGGTGAGCCGCGAGCGCGCCAGTCTGCCGCCGCTGGAGCGCAACGACGCCACGCAGCAGTTCATGACGCAGGCCGTGATCAGCCTGAGCGACACCTTCTTCTATCCCGCGCCCATGACCTTCCAGCTCAAGGACTTCACGCACGTGCAGGCCAGTGTGTTCCAGGTGGCGCGGGCGCCGGGCCAGAGCATCGTCTATCTCGGCTGCCTGTTGCTGATCGTGGGCGTGTTTGCCATGCTGTATGTGCGCGAGCGCCGTTTGTGGGTGTGGCTCGCGCCCTCGAGCGAACAGTCGTCCACGGCCACCATGGCCTTGTCGTCGAACCGCAAGACGATGGAAGCTGACCGCGAATTTGAACTTTTGAAGACCCAGTTGTTGAAGGTGCCAGCATGAATACCGCCACCGCGAACCAGACCATCGAACTGAAAAAGGACCGGGGAGGCCAAGGCCTGGAACCGGGCTACTTTGCGCGCCGCAATGTCTGGGACTGGCTCTTTGCCGCCCTGGTGCTGGCTGGCACGGCCATCGCCTTTGCGCTGTACGGCTCGGCCATGGACGGGTATGAGAAGGCCATCCTGGTGGGCACGGCGCCGTCCCTGATCTGGCTGGCCTGGTTCTGGCGTCCGCTGGGTGCCTTGTCGGTGGTCGTGGCCGCGTTTGCCCTGCTGGCGATCTGGCTCTATCAGACGCCTGCGGGCGGCGCCGATCTGGCGCGCGCCGATCAGGTGTTCATGCTGAAGTATTTCATCTCCAGCCAGTCGGCCATCTTGTGGATGAGCGTTCTGTTCTTCATGAGCACGGCGTTTTACTGGGTCGGCATGTTCACCCGTGCGGGCGACACCTTCGAACTGCTGGGTTCGCGCTTGGCTTGGGTGGCCGTGACGCTGGCGCTCATCGGCACCATGGTGCGCTGGTACGAGAGCCACCAGATCGGCCCCGACATCGGCCACATTCCGGTGAGCAACCTGTACGAAGTGTTCGTGCTGTTCTGCTGGATGACGGCGGCCTTCTACCTGTACTACGAAGACCAGTACAAGACCCGCCGCATGGGCGCGTTCGTGATGCTGGTGGTGAGCGCGGCGGTGGGCTTTCTGCTCTGGTACACCGTGATCCGCGAAGCGCATGAAATCCAGCCGCTGGTGCCCGCGCTGCAGAGCTGGTGGATGAAGCTGCATGTGCCCGCCAACTTCATCGGCTACGGCACCTTCGCCATCGCGGCCATGCTGGCGTTTGCCTACCTCATCAAGCAGAGCGCGAACGAGACCCGCTGGTACAAGCTCGCGCCGCTGTGGATCCTGGGCCTGGTGCTTTGCCTGGAGCCCATCGTGTTCCGCCAGTCGGCGGCCGAAAAGGGGGGCAGCTACTGGTTCGTGTATTTCGGCGTGTCGGTGCTCATCGTGGGCGCGATCATGCTGGGTCGCAAACGCATTGCCGAGCGCCTGCCCAGCTTCGAGGTGCTGGACGACGTGATGTACAAGGCCATTGCCGTGGGCTTTGCCTTCTTCACCATCGCCACCGTGCTCGGCGCGCTGTGGGCAGCCGAAGCCTGGGGCGGTTACTGGAGCTGGGACCCGAAGGAAACCTGGGCGCTGATCGTCTGGTTGAATTACGCGGCCTGGCTGCACATGCGCCTCATGAAGGGCCTGCGCGGCACCGTGGCGGCCTGGTGGGCGCTGGTGGGTCTGGCGGTCACAACCTTCGCCTTCCTGGGCGTGAACATGTTCCTGTCGGGCCTGCACAGCTACGGCGAACTCTGATCCTCGCGGCGGGGTCAAGCGGGCGGGCCCACGCGGCCCGGCCCGGAACTTTGTAAGAATCGTGGCTGTCCGACGACCCACGGCAAGTCCTGCGCGGCATCTTCTGCGCGGGGCGTTGCTCAGATCAGGACAGCCCCATGCTCATCCGCACTTCCCAAGACGGCTTCAACCACCCGTTCCCCAGTGAAATCACGGCCAAGGCGGCTTACCAGAACCGCCGACAGTGGCTGCAGCGCAGCGCGTTCACCGCTGCGGCCGTGGGCGGCGGCGTGGCTTCGCTGGCGGCACAAGAGGCTTTGGCCCAGACCGCCGGCCCAACACCGCGGCCAGGCAAGCTGCTGCCGCTGCCCGGCAGAGCGTCTGCCGTGCCCGGCGCCACCACGGTCGAAAAGCTGACCTCCTACAACGACGCCAGCACCTACAACAACTACTACGAGTTCAGCACCGACAAGGCCGACCCGGCGGTGTACGCCAAGTCGCTCAAGCCGCGTCCGTGGACTGTTGCCGTCGAAGGGCTGGTGAACAAACCGGGCACCTTCGATCTGGACGCGCTGCTCAAGCTCAGTCCGATGGAAGAACGCATCTACCGCCTGCGTTGCGTCGAGGGCTGGTCGATGGTGGTGCCCTGGGTCGGTTATTCGATGGCCGAACTTATCAAGCAGGTGCAGCCGCAGGGCAGCGCGAAGTTCGTCGAGTTCGTGACCCTGGCCGACAACAAGCAGATGCCCGGTCTGAATTCGAATGTGCTGGAGTGGCCGTACGTGGAAGGTCTGCGGCTGGACGAAGCCATGCACCCGCTCACCTTGCTGGCGTTCGGCATGTACGGCGAGGTGTTGCCCAATCAGAACGGCGCGCCGGTGCGGCTGGTGGTGCCTTGGAAGTACGGGTTCAAGAGTGGCAAGTCGATCGTGAAGGTCCGCTTCACCGACAAGGAGCCGCGCACCGCCTGGAACCGCGCGGCGCCGATGGAGTACGGCTTTTATTCCAACGTGAACCCGCAGGTCTCGCATCCGCGCTGGAGCCAGGCCACCGAACGCCGCATTGGCGAAGAGGGTGGGCTGTTTGCCAAGCGCCGCCAGACGCAAATGTTCAACGGCTACGAGCCACAGGTCGGGCAGTTGTACGCCGGCATGGACCTGCGCAAGTTCTTCTGATGGAAGCCATTCGCGCGCCAGGGCTGCCGGCCGGATCGCGCCCTGCAGGTTCGCGCATCAACCGCTGGATCGGTCACCGCGCGGCCAAGCCCATGGGGTTCGTGCTCGCATTGCTGCCGTTTGCCTGGCTGTTCTGGGCGGCGTTTGCCAACCAGCTCGGCGCCAACCCGGCCGAGGCGCTGATCCGTTCGCTGGGCGACTGGACCATCCGGTTCCTGGTGCTGGTGCTGGCCATCACGCCGCTGCGTACCCTGACCGGTTGGGTGGCACTGGCGCGGCTGCGGCGCATGGTGGGTTTGTTCGTGTTTTTCTACGCCTGCCTGCACCTGCTGGCCTACGCCTGGTTCGACATGGGGTTCAGCGTGCCGTGCATCGTGGACGATGTGATCAAGCGCCCGTTCATATTGGTCGGATTTTTGGGCTGGGTGCTCTTGCTGGCGCTGGCGGCCACGTCGTTCAACCGCGCCATCAAGTTCATGGGTGCCCGGCGCTGGCAGTTGCTGCACCGCGCCGTGTACGCCATCGCCGGTCTGGCCGTGCTGCATTTCTTCTGGATGCGCAGCGGCAAGAACGACTTCGCCGAGGTGGCGGTGTACGCGGCACTGTTTGCCGCATTGTTGGGATGGCGCCTCTGGCGGCGGCTTTCAAAACCGCGCGCCGCTTGAGGGCAGATTTCAGGCCAGGGGCAGCGAGCTCTCCAGGCGCAACTGATCGGCTGCCGACTCGCGCGCCCGGATGAGGGTGGCGGTGCCTCCGTCCACCAGCACCTCGGCTGCGCGGCCCCGTGTGTTGTAGTTGCTCGCCATGCTCATGCAATACGCCCCAGCAGACAGAACGGCGAGCACATCGCCCGCTTGCGCGGCCAGAGAGCGGTCGCGGCCCAGCCAGTCACCGCTTTCGCACACCGGACCCACCACGTCCCAGGTGACCGGTGCGTCTGCACGGGGCGTGACCTCCACGATGCGGTGAAACGCCTGGTACATGGCGGGGCGCGGCAGGTCGTTCATGGCCGCGTCTACGATCAGGAAGTTTTTTTGCTCGCCGGGCTTCTGGTACAGCACCTCGGTGAGGCACACGCCTGCGTTGCCCACCAGCGAACGCCCGGGCTCGATGAAGATCTTGCGGTCGCCAAAGCAGCGTGCGTCAAGGCGCTGCAGCAGTTGCTGCCACAGCGCATCGGCCTGGGGCGGCGTGTCGCCGTGGTAGTCAATGCCCAGGCCACCGCCGAAGTCGATGTGTTCGATGGGCACACCCGCGGCCTCGATGCTCTGCACCAGGTCGATCACGCGGTCCATGGCGTCGAGGTAGGGCCCGGTCTGCGTGATCTGCGAGCCGATGTGGCAGTCGATACCGACCACGCGCAAGCCCGCGCAGGCCGCCGCATGCCGGTACGTGGCCACCACGTCTTCGTGGGCGATGCCGAACTTGTTGCCCTTGAGGCCGGTGGAAATGTAGGGGTGGGTCTGCGCGTCCACGTTGGGGTTCACGCGCACGCTCACCGGCGCGCGTTGCCCCATGCTGCGCGCCACCTCGTCCAGCACATCGAGTTCGGCGCGGCTCTCCACGTTGAAGCAGCCGATGCCCACCTCCAGCGCACGCTTCATCTCGGTGCGCGTTTTGCCCACGCCGGAGAAGATCACCTTGTCGGGCGCGACGCCCGCCGCCAGGGCGCGTTCGAGCTCCCCGCCCGAAACGATGTCCAGCCCACAACCGGCGCGCACCAGCGTCTGCAGGATGCCCAGCGTGGAGTTGGCCTTCATGGCGTAGCAGATCTGGTGCGAGCGCCCGGCCAGCCCGCGCTGGTAGGCGGCCAGCGCCTGCAGCATGGCGGCGCGGCTGTAAACGAAGAGCGGCGTGCCGTGTTGCATGGCCAAGGCCTTGAGCGACACACCCTCCATCATGAGATCGCCCGCCTGGTAGGAAATGAAGGGGGGCAGATTCAAGGGAGGCTGGCCGGGCAGGGTGGTCATGCTGGACATCTGAGACGTGTAGAAGGAGGGCACATGCTGACCGCAGGGTCTGCATGCGGGGTCAACGCGGCGTTGGGTTGGCCTGTGGCGCCGCGTTGTTTTGGGGCGCGTTCGTCGCGGCCGGTGTTTGTGTTGCGGCGGGGAGGTACAGCGGCCCTTTTTGACCACAAGCCGACATCAACAGCAGGCTCAGCACCATGCCCACACCCCGCGTGCGTGAAGTGACGCGGCCTAGAATGCGGGTCGTTTTCAACATCCGGCGATTGTAATGACCGACACCGAGTACCAAGACCTGGCGGAAGCGCTGCTGCGGTCGATTGAGCTGGCCTGCGACCGCATCAACGACCAAACCGATGCCGATGTCGACAACCAGCGGGTGGGCGGCATGATCACGATGACATTTGCCAACGGCAGCCAGATCATCGTCAATCTGCAGAAACCGCTGCAAGAAGTGTGGCTCGCGGCGCGCGCTGGCGGTTTTCACTACCGCCACAACGGCGAGGCCTGGATGGACACCAAGGGCCAGGGGGAATTTTTCGCCCACCTCACCCGTTTTGCGTCGGAGCAGTCCGGGCAGGCGCTGGATTTCAGTTCCTGAACAAATCGAGGATGCCGCGCCGGTCTTCCACGATGGGCGCAGTCACTGGCGCAGTCGGCGTGCCGATTGCGCTGGACTCCGGTACCACAGCGCCCGGCCAGGGGTCTTGCAGGCCCAGCCCATGCACGCCGTTGCCCGGCGTGAACTCTTCAAAGTACCACTCGCCACCCACATTGATCACGCCCGGTGGTGGCGTGTAAGGCGACACCGGCACATCCTTGAGCGCCTGTGACATGAACGAAATCCATATGGGCAGGCTCAGGCCACCACCGGTTTCCCGGCTGCCCAGGTTGCGCGGCGTGTCATAGCCCACCCAGGCCGCGGCTACCAGCGTGGGCTGGTAGCCCACGAACCAAGCGTCCACCGAATCATTGGTGGTGCCGGTCTTGCCAAACAGGTCCGTGCGTTTCAGGGTGGCTTGTGCGCGCGCCGCCGTGCCCGAGCGGGTGATTTCCTGCAGCAGGCTGTTCATGATGAACGCATTGCGCGGCTCGATCGCACGCTGCGCATCCGTCAGTTGGGCTTCGGGCGCGTCAAAGAGCACCTTGCCCTTGTGATCGGTCACGCGCGTGATCAGGGTGGGCGCAACGCGGTAGCCGCCGTTGGCGAACACGCCATAGCCCACCGCCATCTGCATCGGTGTGACCGAGCCCGCGCCCAAAGCCATGGTGAGGTAAGGCGGGTGTTTGTCGATGTCGAAACCGAAACGCCCCACCCACTGCTGGGCGCTTTGGGTGCCCACCAGTTGCAGCACGCGGATCGAGACCATGTTCTTCGACTTCGCCAGCGCGCGGCGCACCGACATTGGCCCCTCGAACTGCCCGTCGTAGTTCTTCGGCTCCCAAGGCTTGCCGCCGGTGGCGTCGGCGCTGTAGAAGAGCGGCGCATCGTTCACCACCGTCATGGGGGTGAGGCCCTTTTCAAGCGCTGCGGAGTAAATGAACGGTTTGAAGCTGGAGCCCGGTTGGCGCCAGGCCTGGGTCACGTGGTTGAACTTGCTCTTCTGGAAATCAAAGCCGCCCACCAGCGCGATCACCTCGCCGGTGCGCGGGTCCATGGCCACGAAGGCGGACTCCACCTCGGGCAACTGCGTGATACGCCAGGTTTTGTTGGCGGTTTGCACCACGCGGATCACTGCGCCCGGCCGGATCTTGATGTTGGGCCCCGCTTTGTCCGACAGCCCGGACTGCACCGGCTTGAGCCCCTCGCCGGTGATCTCGAACGGCTCACCGTCCTGCCGCACGGCCAACACACGCCGCGGCCCCGCTTCGAGCACCACGGCCGAGAGCAGGTCGTCGTTGTCTGGCCGTTCAGCCAGCGCGTCGTCCACCGCCTCGTCGAGCGCCGCTTTGTCACTCGGCAAATCAATGAACAGCTCGGGACCGCGATAGAACTGGCGGCGCTCGTATTCCAGCACGCCCTGGCGCACTGCCCGGTACGCCGCTTCTTGCTCTGCGGCCTTGAGAGATGTGGTCACCACCAGGCCGCGCGTGTAGGCCTCTTCACCGTACTGCGACACGATGGATTGGCGAACCATCTCGGCCACGAACTCGGCATGCACCTGCGCCACGTTGCCCACGGGACGCAACCTGAGCTCCTCGGACTTGGCTTCTTCGGCCTGCGCGGCTGTGATGAACCCGTTCTCCACCATGCGGTCGATGATGTGCAACTGACGGGCACGGGCGCGGCGCGGATTGCGCACCGGGTTGTAGGCCGAAGGCGCCTGGGGCAGGCCGGCGAGCATGGCCGCTTCGGCAATGGTCACATCCTTGAGCGCCTTGCCGAAATAGACCTGGGCCGCCGAGGAGAAACCGTAGGCGCGCTGACCCAGAAAGATCTGGTTCATGTAGATCTCAAGGATCTGTTCCTTGGTGAGCAGGTGCTCCAGCTTGAAGGTCAACAGCACTTCGTAAATCTTGCGCGTGTAGCTCTTTTCGGCAGAGAGGTACACATTGCGCGCGACCTGCATGGTGATGGTTGAGGCGCCCTGGCTCTTGGCCTGGCGCAGGTTGGCCAGAGCGGCCCGGATCATGCCGCGGTAGTCAACGCCGTTGTGCTCGAAGAATCGCGCGTCCTCAATGGCCAGCACCGCGTTCTTCATCACCTCGGGAATCTCGTTGATCGTCAGCAGGTTGCGGCGCTCTTCGCCGAACTCGCCGATCAGTTGCCCTTCGGCCGTCAGCACACGCAAAGGCAGCTTGGGCCGGTAGTCCGCCAGTCCGGCCACATCGGGCAGATTGGGATAGGCCACGGCGAGTGCGATGCCCACGGCCATCAGCACACTTACAACACCCGCCGCCGCCAGTCCGGCCACAGCCACCACCAAGCGTCCCACCCAGACCAGTGCTGTGTGGGACGCAGATACTGGCTTGGAAGTCGTCGAAGGGGTGGGGGTATCTTGGTTGGGCATGCAGTCGATCAAGGCCTCAGGCCCCGATTATAAAAATGGCGCTCGGTGGCTTGAGCCAAGGCGGTCGGCATATTGTGAGTGGTTGTGCAGATGGCCGCGCAGCGGTTCATGACAAGCGGGCAAGCGGGTTCATCCACGTGTGATTTTGGCAACGTTTCCAGTTGTCTCAAAGGCAAAATTTCTTTGCTGGACAAAGAGCTTGCTGCTAGCATTCAAGTGAATTCTTAAGTCTGATGCCCTCGGGTGTCATCATATCGGGGGGTCATCTTGATCTCATTGGGGTCGTTATTCAGCCGGGAACCGGCGCCCATGTTGGGCATTGACGTGAGCTCGTCCAGCGTCAAGCTGGTGGAGCTTTCCCGCAACCGATCTGGTGATCTGGTGTTGGAGCGCTGCGCCATGGAGCCGCTGGAGCGCGGCTGGATCACCGATGGCAACATCGAAAAATTCGATGAAGTGGCCGAAGCGCTGCGCCGTGTGGTGCGCAAGAGCGGCAGCAAGACCAAAAACGTGGCGTTGGCGCTCCCGGCGTCGGCCGTGATCACCAAAAAAATCATCCTGCCAGGCGGTCTGTCCGACAAGGAGCTTGAAGCCCAGGTCGAGTCCGAAGCCAACCAGTACATTCCCTTTTCGCTGGACGAAGTGAGTCTGGACTTCTGCGTCATCGGCCCCAGCGCCAACTCGGTTGGTGATGTCGAGGTGCTGATCGCCGCGTCGCGCAAGGAAAAAGTTTCTGATCGGCAAGGTCTGGCCGAAGCGGCCGGGCTCAAGCCGGTGGTGATGGACGTGGAGTCCTACGCCTCCCGCATGGCTGCCGGCCGTGTGATCGAGACGCTGCCCAACCAGGGCGTTGATTCCCTGGTGGCGCTCTTCGAGGTGGGTGCGCTGACCACCAGCATGCAGGTCATGCGCAACGACGATGTGTTGTACGAACGCGATCAGGCTTTTGGCGGTGCCCAGTTGACCCAACTGATCGTTCGCCAATACGGTTTTTCAGCCGATGAAGCCGAAGCCAAAAAACGCTCGGGGGATCTGCCGGACGATTACCGCGCTGCGGTATTGGACCCGTTCATCGAAAGCATGGCGCAAGAGGTTGGCCGCGCGTTGCAGTTCTTCTTCACCAGCACGCCGTACAACAAGGTGGACCACATCCTGCTGGCCGGCGGCAGCGCCGCGTTGCCCGGCCTGACCGAGGCTGTGACGCACCAAACCTCGTTTGCCTGCATGGTGATCAATCCGTTTGATGCGATGGAAATGGCGTCGTCCATTCAAGTCCGCAAAATTTCGCGTGAAGCACCTTCCTACCTGACCTCCACCGGGTTGGCCTTGCGGAGGTTCTACCAATGATCTTGATCAACCTGCTGCCCCATCGTGAGGCGGCTCGCAAGCGGCAAAAAGACCAATTTTTCACCCAGCTCGGCCTGTCCGCATTGTTGGGCGGCATCGTCTGTGGCGCCGTGTTCACTTGGTACCAGGGCCAAATTTCTTCGCAGCAGGAACGCAACGCTTTCCTGCAAGCCGAGATCACGCGGCTGGATGCCGAGATCAAGGACATCGCTGGTTTGCAGCGCGAGATTGCCTCGTTGCGTGCGAGGCAAACCGCCGTCGAAGATCTTCAAAGTGACCGCAACATCCCGGTGCATCTGCTCGACGAGTTGGTGGCTCAGTTGCCCGATGGCATCTATTTGAAGTCAATGAAGCAAGAGGGTCAAAGTGTGCTGTTGAACGGGGTGGCGCAGTCCCAGGAGAGGGTGTCCGACCTGTTGCGCAACCTGGCCAACACCAGCTCATGGTTGACACGGCCGGAGCTCATCGAGATTGTGTCGTCCAGCGTTGCCGTGACGGCCCGCGACCAACGCCGCGTGTTCAATTTCTCCATGCGCGTTTCTCTCAAACGCCCCGCTGCAGACGCTGGGGCGCCTGCGAGTCCTGCCGGCGCGCCTGCTGCGCCAGGCAAGGTCTGATCAAAGGGCAAACATCCATGGCCAAAACGCCCAGCATCAACGTGGACTTCAAAGGAGTCCAGGAAAAACTCAAAAGCCAGTTCACGGGGCTCGATCCGAACGACCCATCTCAATGGCCTGGCTTGCCGCGCAACCTGCTGTTTGTGGCGGTGTGTGTCGCCGTCATCGCAGGTTTGTGGTTTGCGTGGTTGAAAGACTCTGACGAACAGCTGATCGCCGAAAAGGCGCGCGAGCAAGTGCTGCGCGAGGACTACAGGAAAAAAGCCGTTCAGGCGGTGAACCTTGACGCGCTGCGCAAGCAACTCGAACAGGTGCAGCAGTACGTCACACAACTGGAAAAACAGCTGCCCAGCAAGGCCGAGATGGACGCTTTGTTGTCGGACATCAACCAGGCCGGACTGGGACGAAGCCTTCAGTTCGAGCTGTTCCGCCCGGGACAGGTCAGCGTGAAGGAGTACTACGCCGAACTGCCGATTTCCGTGCGGGTGACCGGTTCTTACCACGACATCGGGCTGTTTGCGGCCGACATCGCCAACCTCTCCCGCATCGTGACGCTCAACAACCTGACGTTGACGCCCGTGACCAACCGCGAAGGCATCCTTACCATGGACTGCATCGCCAAAACCTTCCGTTACCTGGATCAGGACGAAATCGCCCTCCAGCAGAAGGCACAGGGGGCCAAGAAGTGATCTCTTCCTCCCACACCAAGCTCGTTTTGAGCATCGCTGCGATCACGGTGCTGTCCGCGTGCACCTCCTCGGGCCAGGACGAACTGCAAGCCTGGATGCAGAGCGAGCGCAACAGCATCAAGCCTTCGGTCAAACCCATCCCCGCGCCCACCAAATTCGAACCTCAAGCCTACGTCGGGGAGCGAGGGACTCCCCCGTTCAGCCTCGAAAAACTGACCAGTGTGCTGCGCGGCAGCCAGTCTGCGCCGGTGGTGAATGCCGCTCTGATCGAGCCCGAGTTGAACCGGCGCAAACAGCCACTGGAAGCGTACCCGTTGGACACCATGTCCCTGGTGGGCAGCCTGAATCGGGATGGCCAACTGGTCGCCCTGGTGAAAGTGGACAACCTGCTGTATCAGGTCAGGCCGGGCAACTACCTGGGCCAAAACTATGGCCGTGTGACCCGTATTTCAGAGACCGAGGTGATCTTGCGCGAGATCGTGCAGGATTCCGGCGGCGAATGGACCGAGCGCCCCGCAGCGTTGCAGTTACAAGAGGGATCTTCTAAATGAACAAGCCAAACAAGGCAACCGTGGTTTCTTCCGTGCAGTGGGGCTTGCTCAAAGGCGCTGTCGTCGCTGGCATGGCGCTCACTACCGTGTGGGCGCAGGCCCAGAACGCCATTCAGTCGTTGACGGGTGGCGTTCAGGGTGGGGTGGAGGTCATTCGCATCAACACCGCACAACCGCTGACCGCTGTTCCCACGGGTTTCACGATCCAGGCACCGGCGCGCATCGCGCTCGATTTCCCGGGTGTGGCCAACGCGATCGGACGCAGCACCGTCGACATCAATGAAGGCAATCTGCGCTCGGCCAACGTGGTGCAGGCCGGTGATCGCACCCGTGTGGTCATCAACCTGAAGCAGGCGGCTTCTTACGAGACCAAGATCGAAGGCAACTCCTTGCTGGTCGTGTTGCAGCGTTCTGAAATCGTCACGGCCGCCACCGCGCCGCCAGCGGTTTTTTCAGAGAGTCGCAACCGCGATGTGTCCTCGCTTCGTGACATCGATTTCCGCCGTGGCGTGGGCAACGCCGGCCGCGTGGTCGTGGAGTTGGCCAACAACCAGGTGGGTGTCGATATTCGCCAGCAAGGCCAGAACCTGGTGGTGGAGTTCCTCAAGACCTCGCTGCCTGAAGGCCTGCGCCGCCGCCTGGATGTCAGTGATTTCGGCACGCCGGTTCAAAGTGTGACCACCTCCCAAGCTGGAGATCGCGTTCGCATGGTGGTCGCACCCACGGGTAACTGGGAGCACTCGGCCTACCAGAGTGACAACCAGTTTGTGCTCGAAATTCGCGAACAGAAGATTGACTCCAGCAAGCTGACTCAGGGCCCTGGCTACAACGGCGAAAAGCTCTCGCTCAACTTCCAGAACATCGAGGTTCGGTCGCTGCTGCAGGTCATCGCCGACTTCACCAACTTCAACGTGGTGACCTCCGACTCGGTCACGGGCTCGGTCACCCTGCGTCTGAAGGACGTGCCTTGGGATCAGGCGCTGGACATCATTCTGCAGGCCAAGGGCCTGGGCATGCGCAAATCGGGCAACGTGTTGTGGATCGCGCCCAAGGACGAGATCGCTGCCCGCGAGAAGCAGGACCTGGAAGCCCGTGCGTCCACCGAAAGCCTGGAGGCCTTGCGCACCCAGGGTTTCCAGATGAACTACGCCAAGGCGGTGGACATCGCCAAGCAACTCACCTCATCGGGCAGCGGTGGCGGTGGCGGCAGTGGCAACAGCGCGCGCATCCTGTCAGAACGGGGCAGCGTGATTTCCGAGCCCCGGACCAACCAGCTGTTTGTGACCGACATCCCGTCCAAGCTGCAACAGGTGCAGGACCTGATCGCCAAACTCGACATTCCCATCCGGCAGGTGATCATCGAGGCGCGCATTGTTGAAGCGGACGACAGCTTCGGCAAGTCTTTGGGCGTGCGCCTGGGCGGCGGTGTTCGTGGCTTCGGTGCGGGCTCGATCAACGGCAATGCGATCCAAGGTAACTTCGGATCCACCTACGGAGCGGTGTCCACGGGTCCGACGCCAACGTCGCAGCCCTTCGTGAGTCTGCCGGCCAACCCCAGCAATGCTCTGGCGGCTTCCTATGCCCTGTCGCTGTTCAGCCCTAACGCCTCGCGTTTCCTGAGCCTGGAGATTTCGGCGCTCGAATCCGACGGCAAGGGCCGCATTGTTTCCAGTCCGCGAGTGGTCACAGCCGATCAGGTCAAGGCTTTGATCGAACAGGGCACGGAATTTCCTTACCAGACAGCCACCTCCAGCGGCGCTACTGCCATCGCGTTCCGCAAGGCCAACCTGAAGCTGGAAGTCACGCCGCAGATCACGCCCGAAGGCAACATCATTCTGGATCTGGACATCAACAAAGACAGCCGTGGTGAATCGACACCAGACGGTATCGCCATCAACACCAAGCACGTGCAAACCCAGGTGCTGGTGGAGAACGGTGGTACGGTCGTGATCGGCGGCATCTTCGAGCAGACCGAGCGGGACCAGGTGAACAAGGTGCCATTGCTGGGTGACCTGCCGGGTGTGGGCAATCTGTTCAAGTCGCGTGAGCGGATCAACAACAAGTCGGAACTGCTCATCTTCATCACACCCCGCGTGCTGGGCCGATCCGCGATCAATTGAGCGCCGCGTCCTGTTTCCTGATCGGCTTGCCGGGTTCCGGCAAGTCGACGGTGGGCCGACAGTTGGCCCGCCGCATCGCTCTTCCCTTTTTTGACTCCGACCACGTGATCGAACAGCGCCTGGGCTGTTCGATCCGCGAGTTTTTCGAGCGCGAAGGGGAGGAGCGTTTTCGCGATATTGAAGCCAAGGTTCTTGAAGAGTTGACGGCCGGCCCCGCTTCTGTGGTGTCAACCGGCGGTGGGTCGGTGTTGCGTGCGGAAAACCGGGCAAACCTTCACCAGCGCGGCTCGGTGGTCTATCTGCGCTCCACACCCGAAGAGGTGTTTCGCCGGCTCCGCTACGACCGCAACCGTCCCCTGCTGCAGGTGGCTGATCCTCTGCAACGCCTGCGGGATCTGTACACGGTGCGCGACCCTTTGTACCGTGAGACCGCGCATTTCGTGATCGAAACCGGCCGACCTTCGGTGGCCATGCTGGTCAGCATGATCGTGATGCAGCTGGAACTCGCGGGTGTGGTGGTTCCCGGCGCCGCGCCGCCCCAGCATTGAGTTTCGGCTGGCGGTCAGGGCATAAACTCGGTGCCCATGACGACACCAGCCATTTCCCTCACGCCGCAGCGGGTGAACATCGACCTCGGCGACCGCAGTTACGCCATCGAGATCGGATCGGGGTTGCTCGATGCCACCAGCAGCTACGCGCAACTGCCCGCCGCCCATGCCGCGATGATCGTGACCAACGAAACGGTCTCACCCTTGTATGCCTTGCGCCTTGAACGGGCGCTGGCCTCGCGCTATTCAAGGATCCACACGGTGTGTCTGCCCGACGGCGAGGCCCACAAAACCTGGGAATCCCTGAACCTGATTTTTGACGCGCTGCTGTCTCACGGCTGTGACCGCAAGACGGTGATGTTTGCGCTGGGTGGCGGCGTGGTGGGTGACATGACCGGCTTCGCAGCGGCCAGCTACATGCGCGGTGTGCCTTTCGTGCAGGTGCCCACGACGCTGCTGGCGCAGGTGGACTCGTCGGTGGGCGGCAAGACGGCCATCAACCACCCGCTGGGCAAGAACATGATCGGCGCCTTCTACCAGCCGCAGCTGGTGTTGTGTGACCTTGAGACCCTCAACACCTTGCCTGTACGCGAACTCAGCGCCGGGCTCGCTGAAGTCATCAAGTACGGTCCGATCGCCGACATGGCCTTCTTCGACTGGATCGAGGCGAACATGGAGGCGCTCATGGCGCGTGAGCCCGCTGCCCTGGCCCATGCGGTCCAGCGCAGTTGCGAGATCAAGGCTTGGGTGGTGGGGCAAGATGAGCGTGAAGCCGGGCTGCGCGCCATCTTGAACTTTGGGCACACCTTCGGACACGCCATCGAGGCCGGCATGGGCTATGGCGCCTGGCTGCACGGCGAAGCAGTGGGCTGCGGCATGGTGATGGCGGCCCGGCTCTCGCACGCGTTGGGTGGTGTGGACACGGCTTTTGTCGAGCGCCTCACGCGCCTGGTGCAGGCGGCGGGGCTGCCCACGGTGGCGCCGGTGCTGGACGCCCAGGACAACCTGGGCCGCTACCTCGCGTTGATGCGGGTCGACAAGAAGTCGGAAGCGGGCGAGATCAAGTTCGTGGTGATTGACCGCCCTGGCAGCGCGGTCGTGCGCAGCGCGCCCGATGCCTTGGTGGCGCAGGTGATCGCTGACTGCGTGCGCGCCTGATGGAGCGCTCGCCGCAGCCACCGGTGCAAGGCCTGGCGGCGTACGCCAGCGACCCTGCACACAGCCGTGGGCGCCGCTACCAAGAGACCGAAGCGCCAACACGAACGGCTTTCCAGCGCGATCGGGACCGCGTTATTCACTCCACCGCGTTTCGTCGCTTGGTCTACAAAACCCAGGTTTTCCTGAACCACGAGGGTGATCTGTTCCGCACCCGTCTCACCCACTCGCTGGAGGTGGCCCAGCTCGGGCGCAGCATCGCAAGGTCGCTGCAGCTCAACGAAGACCTGGTGGAAGCGATTGCGCTGGCGCACGATTTGGGTCACACGCCGTTCGGCCATGCCGGTCAGGACGCGCTGAATGCCTGCATGCAGGCCCTCTCGCCCAGCGATCTGGCCGAGAACGGCGGAGGTTTCGAGCACAACCTGCAGAGCCTGCGCGTGGTGGACGAGCTCGAAGAGCGCTACCCCTCGTTTGATGGCTTGAATCTGTGCTTCGAGACCCGGGAGGGCATCCTCAAGCACTGCTCGCGCGCACACGCCCAGCGGCTAGAGCGTCTGGAACCCAACGGCGTGGCGGCCCGGTTTCTCCACGGTGGCTCACCCAGCCTGGAAGCGCAGTTGTGCAACCTGGCGGATGAAATTGCCTACAACGCGCACGACATCGATGACGGCGTGCGCTCCGGTCTGCTCACGCTGGAGCAACTCGACGATGTGCCGCTGTTTGCCCATTACCGGCAGCAGGCGCTCCAGGCGCACCCGACGCTGGCGGGCCGGAGGCTGCTGTTTGAATCGATCCGGCTGATGCTCAGCGATCAGGTGTACGACGTGATCGACCACACCCGCTTGCGCATCGCCGAACACGGACCGGTTGGCGCCGATGCCGCGCGCCGACTGCCGCCGCTGGTGGCGTTTTCGCCGACCATGCGCGAGCGCTCGCAAGTGCTCAAGACCTTTTTGTTGCGCAACCTTTACCGCCACCCCCAGGTGATGGAGACGACCGGACGCGCGCGGCGGGTGGTGAGCGAACTGTTCGATCGTTACCTGAACGCGCCACAGGAACTGCCCGAGGCGCACAGCCGCAGCCCACATCACGCGCGCGCCGTGGCCGACTACATTGCCGGCATGACCGACCGGTTCGCGATCCGGGAGCATGAGCGGCTGTTCGGCACGGTGGTCTTTCCTTGAGCCCAACCGGCTTCGCCGCGCCATGACGACCCGCGACGACCCGGCTTCTCGGCGGACCGCGGCCATCGTGTTCGCCGTCGGCGTTACTTGCGCCCTGCACATCGGCAAATTGCCGGTGGCCATTCCCGTGTTGCGCGAGGCACTGCAACTCACGCTGGTGCAGGCGGGGTTTCTGTTGTCGCTGGTGCAACTGGCCGGCATGACCTTGGGCCTTGCGGTGGGCCTGATGGCCGATCGGCTCGGGCCGCGACGGGTCATGCTGGTCGGGCTGGTGCTGCTCGCGCTGGGCAGCATCGCAGGGGCTGCGGCTCCGGGAGCCGGCGCGCTGTTGCTGTCACGGGTGGTGGAAGGCGTTGGTTTTCTGCTCGCGGTGCTGCCCGCGCCGGGCTTGTTGCGCCGGCGTGTGCTGCACGCCCCCACGCTCTCGCGCGCCCTGGGATGGTGGGGCGCCTACATGCCGCTGGGCACGGCGCTCGCGTTGCTGCTGGGCGGCGGGCTCATCGGCCAGGTGGGCTGGCGTTGGGGTTGGGTCGCGCTGTCGGTGCTGTCGTTGTGCTCGGCCGTGGTGCTGGCGCGCAGCGTGGCCCCTGATGGCATGACTGCAAGCGGATCGGCGTCGATCGTCGACGCCTGGGGCCCCCGACTCCGGAAAACCCTCGCGGCGCCAGGCCCCTGGTGGGTGGCTTTGGCGTTCTTTCTGTACTCCGGCCAGTGGCTGGCCGTGGTCGGATTTCTGCCGACCATTTACGCGCAGGCCGGGTACGGCGCGGCGGCCGTCGGCAGCCTCAGTGCGCTCGCCGCTGGCATCAACATGGCAGGCAACATCGGCGCGGGGCGTTTGCTCGCTCGCGGTGTGCGCCCCGGCGTGCTGCTGGCCGGGGGCTTTTGTGCGATGGGCTTGGGCTCAGTGGTCACGTTTGTCGCGTCGGGGTATCCCCTGGCGCAATACCTCGCCGTGCTGGTGTTTTCGGGTGTGGGCGGGTTGATCCCCGGCACCTTGTTCGGTCTGGCGGTGGTCCTGGCCCCGGGTGAAGACACGGTGTCCACCACGGTCGGCTGGATGCAGCAGTTCTCGGCACTCGGCCAGTTCATCGGCCCGCCACTGGTGGCCTGGGTCGCCACCCAGGCCGGTGGATGGCACGCCACCTGGTGGGTCACCGCAGCGTCGTCCGTGCTGGGACTGCTGCTGGCCGGCCGCCTGCAAGCCGCGTGGCGTCACCGGGCGGGTGTCTAATCGGGGTCAGATTCCAATTTCACCCCTTCCTGCCCTTCGCCATGGCCCGATTGCCCCGTCTCACCGTTGCCGGTTATCCCCACCACGTGATCCAGCGTGGCAACAACCGTCAGCCCATCGTCAAGACCGATGCCGACCGCGAGGTGCTGCTCGAACTGCTGGGTGAAAACGCCAAAAAGCACCAGGTGGCCATCAACGCCTATGTGTTGATGGACAACCACTTTCACCTGCTGCTCACGCCCGAAACGGGGGAGGGCGTGCCCCTGATGATGCAGGCGGTGGGGCGTCGTTACGTGCGCTATTTCAACGACCTGCACCATCGCACCGGCACGCTCTGGGAGGGGCGCTACAAGTCGACCCTGATCCAGACCGACCGCTACCTGCTCGCCTGCATGGCGTATCTCGATCTCAACCCCGTGCGCGCCGGCATGGTCAGCGATCCCCGGCAATACGCCTGGTCCAGTCACCGCCATTTCATTGGGCAGACCAACGACCGGCGTGTCACGCCCCACCCCTTGGTCTGGAGCCTCGGCAACACACCTTTTGCCCGGGAGGCCGCCTACACCGAATTGGTGCGCGCGGGGCTGGCCGCCGAGGCACAAAACGCGATCACGCACGCCACGCTGCACGGCTGGGCGCTGGGCGACGCGGATTTTGTGGAGACCCTGCAGAAGCAGACGAGTCGCCGCATCAGCGAGGCGCGAGCGGGTCGACCACCGATGGCGCCTCCGCAAGATCGTTGACAGCCCGGCAGCGGGGTTGTTTTTTGCAGTTTTTGATCCGTCCCCAATTAAATCCGACCCAAGATTCGCCAGTTCAAAATTGGAATCTGACCCCAATTAATTTCCTTGGCATTGTTGTTGCAATGCAATATGCTCCGCAGTCCCGCGATTTGCATCAACGCCCCCCGAACCGAGAAGGAAGCGCCATGACCACGGCAGCCGAACAACAGCACCTCCAGCAACACGGTCTGTACGACCCTTCCAACGAGCACGACGCCTGTGGTGTCGGCTTCGTGGCGCACATCAAAGGCGAAAAGAGCCACGGCATCGTGCAGCAGGGTCTGAAGATCCTTGAAAACCTGGACCACCGGGGCGCGGTGGGTGCCGACAAGCTCATGGGTGACGGCGCGGGTCTCCTGATCCAGCTGCCCGATGCGCTGTACCGCGAGGAAATGGCGGCTCAAGGCGTGACGCTGCCACCCGCTGGCGAGTACGGCGTGGGCATGATCTTCATGCCAAAAGAACACGCCAGCCGCCTGGCCTGCGAGCAGGAAATGGAGCGCGCGATTGCCGCCGAAGGCCAGGTGCTGCTGGGCTGGCGCGATGTGCCGGTGAACCGCGACATGCCGATGTCGCCCACGGTGCGCGAGAAGGAGCCGATCATTCGCCAGGTCTTCATCGGCCGCGGCAACGACGTGATCGTGCAGGACGCGCTGGAGCGCAAGTTGTATGTGATCCGCAAGACGGCCAGTGGCGCCATCCAGCGCCTCAAGCTGACCCACAGCAAAGAGTATTACGTGGTCAGCATGAGCAGCCGCACCGTGGTCTACAAGGGCCTGCTGTTGGCCGATCAGGTGGGCACCTACTTCCGCGATCTGCAGGACGAACGCTGCGTGTCAGCCCTGGGCCTGGTGCACCAGCGCTTCTCCACCAATACCTTCCCCGAGTGGCCGCTGGCCCACCCCTACCGCTACGTGGCGCACAACGGCGAGATCAACACGGTCAAGGGCAATTACAACTGGATGAAGGCGCGCGAAGGCGTGATGTCCTCGCCCGTGCTCGGCGCCGACCTGCAGAAGCTCTACCCGATCAGCTTTGCCAGCCAGTCCGACACCGCCACGTTCGACAACTGTCTGGAACTGTTGACGATGGCCGGCTACCCGCTGGCACAGGCCGTGATGATGATGATCCCCGAGCCGTGGGAGCAACACACCACCATGGACGAGCGCCGCAAGGCCTTCTACGAATACCACGCCGCCATGATGGAGCCGTGGGACGGCCCGGCCTGCATCGCCTTCACCGACGGGCGGCAGATCGGCGCCACGCTCGACCGTAACGGCCTGCGGCCGGCGCGCTTCCTGGTCACCGACGACGACCAGGTCGGGATGGCCTCGGAGGCCGGCGTGCTGCCGATCCCGGAAGAGAAGATCGTGCGCAAGTGGCGGCTGCAGCCCGGCAAGATGCTGCTGATCGACCTCGAGCAGGGCCGCATCGTCGAGGACGAGGAGCTGAAGCGCACCCTGGCCGAGGCCGAGCCCTACGAGGAGTGGCTGAAGGAGACCCAGCACAAGCTCGAGGAGCTGTCGGACATTCCCGAAGCGCCCGTGCCGGCGCCGTCGAACGATCCGACGACCCTGCTCGATCGCCAGCAGGCGTTCGGCTACACTCAGGAGGACGTCCAGTTCTTCCTCGAGCCGATGAGCAAGGAGCCGGACGATCCGATCGGCTCGATGGGCACCGACACGCCGATCGCCGTGCTCTCGAAGAAGCCCAAGCTGCTCTACAACTACTTCAAGC
>JAJNQE010000046.1 GCA_021154985.1 Hydrogenophaga sp. | reverse complement strand
GGGCAGATCACGCCATAGGCACCGGCGTCCAGCGTCTTCATGAGGATGCCGGGCTCCAGCCAGGGCACCCGCACCACGGGCACGGTGGCGGTGGTGCTCACGGCCTGCAGCATGGTGACCATGGCCTGGTAGTCGACCACGCCGTGTTGCAGGTCGATGGTCAGCGAGTCCCAGCCCTGGTGGGCCATGGTCTCGGCCGAGAAGCTGTTGGGAATGGCCAGCCAGCCGTTGACAACGGCGCCACCGGCGGCCCAGATTTCGCGCAGGCGGTTGGGTCTCATGAAGGGTCCTTGCAGGTGCGGTGTGTCATGGGCAATGTGTCATCGGTCGAGCGCGGGGCGCTTGGGGTTGAAGGTCCAGTTGGGGACGAGGAACTGCATGGCGGTGGCGTCGTCGCGCGCGCCCAGGCCGTGTTGCAGGTAGAGCTGGTGGGCTTTCTCCACCTCGACCATGTCGAGCTCCACGCCCAGGCCCGGCGTGGCCGGCACCTGCACTTGGCCGCCGACGATCTTAAGCGGCTCTTTCGTGAGGCGCTGGCCGTCCTGCCAGATCCAGTGGGTGTCGATGGCGGTGACCTTGCCCGGCGCGGCCGCGGCCACGTGCGTGAACATGGCCAGCGACACATCGAAGTGGTTGTTGGAGTGCGAGCCCCAGGTCAGGCCCCAGTCGCGGCAGGTCTGCGCCACGCGCACACTGCCGGCCATGGTCCAGAAATGCGGGTCGGCCAGCGGAATGTCGACCGATTGCAGCGACAGCGCATGGGTCAGTTGGCGCCAGTCGGTGGCGACCATGTTGGTGGCCGTGGGCAGGCCGGTGGCGCGGCGGAACTCGGCCATGACCTCGCGGCCCGAGAAGCCGTCTTCAGCGCCGCAGGGGTCTTCGGCATAGGCCACCACGCCGCGCATGCGCTGGCCCAGGCGGATCGCGTCCTTGAGCAGCCAGCCGCCGTTGGGGTCGAGCGTCACGCGCGCGTCGGGAAAACGTTCGTGCAGCGCGGTCACGGCGTCCACCTCTTCGTCACCGCGCAGCACGCCGCCCTTGAGCTTGAAGTCGTTGAAGCCGTAGCGCTCGCGCGCCGCCTCGGCCAGGCGCACCACGGCCTTGGGCGTCATGGCTTCCTCGTGCCGCAGGCGGAACCAGGCGTTGTCGGCGTCGGGCTCGCTCGCGTAGGGCATGTTCGTCTTCGACTTGTCGCCCACATAGAACAAATAGCCCAGCATCTCCACCGCGTCGCGCTGCTGGCCTTCGCCGAGCAAGGCCGCCACGGGCACACCCAGGTGCTGACCGAGCAGATCCAGCAGCGCCGATTCCACCGCCGTCACCGCGTGGATGGTGGTGCGCAGATCAAAGGTCTGCAGTCCGCGCCCGCCCGAGTCGCGGTCGGCAAAACGGGTGTGCAGTTCGCGCAGCAGGCGCTGGTGGTCTCCGATGGACTGGCCCACCACCAACGCCGCCGCGTCTTCCAGCGTCTGGCGGATCTTCTCGCCACCGGGCACCTCGCCCACGCCGGTATGGCCTGCGCTGTCGGTGAGGATGAGCAGGTTGCGCGTGAAGAAGGGCGCGTGCGCACCGCTCAGGTTGAGCAGCATGCTGTCGCGGCCCGCGACCGGAATGACGCGCAGGGCGGTGACACGGGGTGTGGAAGACACAGTGACGGGTTTCAGCATGAAAGACTCAA
Organism: Hydrogenophaga sp.; assembly: GCA_021154985.1. Lineage (GTDB taxonomy): Bacteria > Pseudomonadota > Gammaproteobacteria > Burkholderiales > Burkholderiaceae_C > Hydrogenophaga. Next base: position 7,434 of record JAJNQE010000046.1, on the reverse strand, counting down.
AAAGGATGCCTTGCCCGCGCGACGTGACCCCAGCCAGGGATGCCACGGATCCGGCTTCGCCGGTCCCAGGCATCGCCCCCTGGCAGGGGGTCGCGCGCAGCGCGGCGGGGGCGGGCCGATCAGTCGGCTTTGATGTTGCGGGCCTGGATGAGCTTTTGCCAGCGTGCGAACTCGGCGGCCTGGAAAGCCGTGAATTGCTCGGGCGTGCTGGCCACCACTTCGAAGCCCAGGTCCAGCAACTTCGGCTTCACGGCCGGGTCGTTGAGCGCGTCGCGGATGGCGGCGTGCAGCTTGGCTTTCACATCGGCCGGCATGCCCTTGGGGCCGGCCACCGCTTGCCACGAGTACACGTTGGCGTCCTTGATGCCGAGCTCGTCCAGCGTGGGCACGTTGGGCAGCAGGGGCGAGCGCTGGGCGCTTGTGATGGAGAGCGCGCGCAGCTTGCCGGCCACGATCTGCGGCATGGCGGTGTTGATGTTCATGAACGACGAATCCACCTGGGCACCCAGCAGATCGGTCATCACCGGGCCACCGCCTTTGTAGGGCACGTGCACGCCGCTGGTGCCGGTTTGTTGCCAGTAGAGCTCGGCCGTGAGGTGGTCGCTGCTGCCGTTGCCAGACGACGCGAAGGTCATCTTGCCGGGGTTGGCTTTCTGGAACGCCAGCACGTCGGCCATGGTCTTGTGGGGCGAGGCGGCGGGCACCACCAGCACGTTGGGCGCCTGCACCGCGACCGAGATGTAGTCGAAGTCCTTGGGCGCGTCGTAGGTCACCTTGAAGAGGTGGGGCGCAATGACGAAGGGGCCGAGGGAAGAGACGAACAGCGTGTGGCCATCGGGTGCGGAGCGCACCACCTGGGTCGCGCCGATGGTGCCGGTGGCGCCGGGCTTGTTGTCCACCACGAAGGTGCCGCCGAGTTTTTCCTGCAGGCGGGGTTGCAGGGTGCGGGCGATGAGGTCGGTGGAGCCGCCGGGCGGGAAGGGCACGACGATGGTGACGGTCTTGTCGGGCCAGGCCATGGCGCTGGCAACGGTCATGGACGCGCCGAGGGCGCAGAGCAGTTTCTTCATTGCATGTCTCCTTCTGTGGGTGGGTCGGGTGGCGTTGTCGCCTTGGTTTGGTACCGGCACCAATGTTTTCCGGGTTGCATGGTACCGGTACCAAAACATGGCGTCAACGGTTGTTTGTCGGGTGGGTTGGGTTGTGTGCCTGCGCATTCGCGGGCTCGTGAGCGAATGGCGCTCACGAGCCTGACGTGATGTTTGCGCGCCTGCTGACCGAGTACCAACGAGGTCATCGGCGGCCATGGGGCACGGCGCAGCGAAATAAAGGAGGAGGGGCCAAAGGCCCCGGGGACATTCGCGGAGCCGTGCCCCGTGGTCGCCGATGACCGGACCAGCCGGAGAAAAAAGAAGAAAGCTTTCCCTATCGCGGCCATCACCATTCCCGACGACGCAAAAACGCAGCAAAACTTAAAATTCACGACATGCTCGCGCAACGCACCCTCAAATCCCTGACCAAAGCGGTGGGCGTTGGCCTGCACAGCGGTCAGCGCGTGGAGCTCACCCTGCGCCCGGCTGCGCCCGACACCGGCATCGTGTTCCGCCGGGTGGACCTGCCCGAGCCGGTGGAGATCGTGGTGAACGCCACCGCCGTGACCGACACGCGGCTGGCGTCCACCATCTCCAACGGCAACGTGAAGGTGCACACCATCGAGCACCTCATGAGCGCGTGTGCCGGGCTGGGACTGGACAACGTGTATGTGGACATCACCGCCGAAGAGGTGCCCATCCTCGACGGCTCATCGGCCTCGTTCGTGTACCTGCTGCAGAGCGCCGGCATCGTGATGCAGAAGGCGCCCAAGCGCTTCATCCGCGTGACCAAACCGGTGGAAGTGCGCGAAGGCGAGGGGAAAAACGTGAAGTGGGCGCGGCTTGATCCGTTCCATGGCTACAAGCTCGCGTTCGAGATCGAGTTTGACCACCCGGCTGTGAACTCCACCGGTCAGCGCGTGGAGTTTGACTTCGGCAGTGGCCAGTACGCGCGCGAGATCGCGCGTGCCCGCACCTTCGGTTTCACTAAAGACGTGGAGGCCATGCGCTCGCATGGCCTCGCGCTCGGCGGTGGACTGGACAACGCCATCGTGATGGATGACGTGAAGGTGCTCAACGCCGATGGCCTGCGCTACCAGGACGAATTCGTCAAACACAAGATCCTTGACGCCATGGGCGATCTGTACATCGTGGGCAAACCCCTGTTGGCTGCGTACAGCGCGTTTCGCAGCGGCCACGCCATGAACAACCAGCTGCTGCGCGCGCTGCTGGAGCGGCCGGACGCCTACGAGGTGGTGAGCTTCGAGCGGGAGCGCGAGGCGCCGCAGGGCTTTGCGCAGCTGGCGCCGGCCTGGTAAGCACGCATGTTGCTGTTTCGCTGGACGGTCCTGCTGCTGCTCATTGCCGCCGGCGTGTGCTTTGCGTTCTACGTGGGCACCGGCCAGGCCCGCTTTCGCAACTGGGGCGTGATCATCCTCAAATGGACGGTGATCGCTGCGCTGGGTTTTTTTGCGGTGCTGGTGCTCGAACGGCTCTTGTGAGCCGCCCACGACCGGGCTTCAGGCCTGCTCGCGCAGGTCCCTGATGAAAGCGCTGAACAGTTTGAGCCGTTCGGTGTTGATCAGACCGATCTTCAACTCCACCGGCAGCTCGTTGCCCTGGCGGTCCACCAGAATGCGGCGCATGCGCTGGCCCACAAACGGTGCCTCGCCCGACTGGTGGAAATTCGCCAGCGCTTCGATGAACGCCACCTGGTAGCGCACGGGCACCACCAGGTGCGCCAGTGATTCCCCCAGCGCTTCGTCAGCGCTCCAGCCAAACAGCTTTTCTGCCTGGGGGTTCCAGTCGGTGATGCTGCCTTCGAAGTCCATGCCGATGAAGGGCTCCTGCGCGGTCTCGATCACCGCACGGGTGCGTGCCTCGCTGTCGTCCATGCGCTCGAAGCTGCTGTGCAACTCGGCGGTGCGCTCGAACACACGCCTCTCCAGCGACACATTGAGCTGGCGCAGTTCTTCTTCGTTGTGCTGCAAGGTCTTCACCATCGAATTGAAGGCGCCACCCAGAATGGCCACCTCCTCGTAAGCGCTGGACGCGGGGGCCTTGACCGCATAGCCCGCCTCCAGCCCACGCGCCACGTCGGCCAGGCCCAGCAAGGGACGCGTGATCCAGCGCGCCACACCCCAGCCCAGCAGCGAGAACAGGATCGCCGCCACCCCACCGCCCAGCAGCATGCGCCGGTGCATCTGGTCCACCGGTGCATAGGCTTCGTCAAGGTCTTGCCGCACCAGCACGCGCCAGCCCAGTCCGGGATAGTCTTCAAAGCCCCGGTCGCTGCTGTAGCCCACCAGGTAGTCCTCACCGTCGGGCCAGGTCTCGCGCACAAAACCCTGTTTCCCCTGCAGGGCTTCATCGACACTGCGCAGTTTGAGCACGGTGCCTTCCACCTCTGGTGGGCCGAGCAGCACCGCGCCGGTGCTGGAAATGATCAACGGGTCGGTGGTGCGGCTGCGCCCCACCGGCACAAAGATCGCCTGCTCGATGTCGCGCGCCCACTTCCAGGACAGATGAACACCCAGCACACCGGTGAGCTGCCCGCGGTCGTCCTTGAGCGCAAAGGCGATGTCGACAAAACGCATCGGCTCTCCGCCCGGGCTGCCCATGAGCTGGGCCAGCAGCAGGGCTTCGTGAACGTCGCCCATGGCCTGACCCTTGAGCGCGTTCTGAAACCAGGGGCGCTGCGACACATCGGCGCCTTCGAGCATGTTGCGCGTGGCGGCCAACACCCGTCCGTTGGGGTCGGTCACGCCGATCCAGGCGTAGGTCGGATAGCTCTGCTGCAGCGCGTCGATCTCGCTCCTGACTTCGGCCAGATCCAGTGTGCCGTTGAGCCGGTTGGCGATCAGGCGCACCTCGCGGTAGCGCTCGAACATGGCCTGATCCAGACGGCTGGTGGTCTGGTTGGCCAGCTCGGCGAGGTTGTTGCCAATGCTGCGGCGCACCTGGTTGCTGGCGGTGCGATCGCTGAACACGGTGAGCATCACGGTGAGCAGCAGCGAGAGCAGGGTGAACGCGAGTGCAAGCCAGGCGCCCAGGCTGAAGCGGCGTTGCGCGAGCTTGAACATGGTCAGTAAATCCGGCCGGCCTTGTAGGCCGCACTCGAGCGCGCCTGCAGCGTTGACACCTTGTTGATCGCCACCAGCGTGCGGCTCACCTGCGCGTGCGTGATGGCCAGGCCCAGCGCGTCGGCGGCGTCCTTGCCGGGCAGGCCGGGCAACTTCAGCAGGCGTTTGACCATCTCCTGCACCTGCGGCTTGGCCGCCTTGCCGTAGCCCACCACCGCCTTCTTGAGCTGCAGCGCGGTGTACTCGGCCACCGGCAGATGGTTGGCCACCAGTGCGGTGAGGCAGGCGCCGCGCGCCTGGCCCAGCAGCAGCGTGGCTTGCGGGTTGACGTTGACGAACACGATCTCGCAGGCCGACACCTCGGGCTGGTAGCGCGCCACCACCTCGGTGATGCCGTCAAACAGGATCTTCAGCCGCTCGGGCAGCAGGGCGCCGTCTTTCGGGCTGGTCTGGATGGTGCCGCGGGCCACGTAGTGCAGGTTCGGACCGTCGGTGTCGATCACGCCGAAGCCGGTGCATTGCAGGCCGGGGTCGATACCGAGGATTCTCATAAGTTGAAGGTCCAGCGCACCGAGTGGAAAAACACCGGTGCGGCAAAGCACAGCGCGTCCACCCGGTCGAGCAAGCCACTGGCGCCGGTGGTGGAGCGCCCGGCAGAGCCCCAGTGGGTCACGCCCCGGTCGCGTTTGATGGCTTTCATGACCAGGTGGCCCATCGAACCCGCCACGCACGCCACCAGCGCCATGGCCAGCGCGGGCAGCGGTTTGAAGGGCGTGAGGCCAGCCAGCAGCGCCCCCAGCAAGCCACCCGCCGCCAGGCCCATGGCCCAGCTGCGCCAGTGAAAGGTCTCGCTGATGGCCGGCGCCACGGGCTTGCCCAGGGTGCGCGCGGCGATGTGCTGCACCAGCATGCAGGTCTGCACCACCAGCACCAGGAAAAACACGAGGAAAGCGGTGCGGCCCGCGAAGCCGGGAAAGTTCAACAAGAGCAGCGCGGGCACGTGGCTCATGCCGTAGACGCAGACCATGATGCCCCACTGCAGCTTGGCGTTGCGCTCCAGAAACCGCTGCGGGTCGTTGCCCAGTGCGCTCACCACCGGGATGGCCAGGAACACATAGACCGGGATGAACACGGTGAAGAGGTTGAAGCGCTCGTTCCACACCAGCGCGTATTGCAGCGGCAGCACGATGAAGAAGGCCAGCACCAGACTGCGGTGGTCGCCACGCCGCGTGGGCGAGAGGCTGATGAACTCGCGCAGGATGAAAAACGACACGAAGCCAAACAGCACGATGGCCACGCCTTCGCCCATCGCCCAGCCGATCCAGAACACCAGCGCCATCATCCAGGAGCTTCGCAGCAGCGCCTGGTTGTCTCGCATGCGCAAGCCGCGTTCACCGGTCTCGTCTTCACCCGCACGGCGCTCGCGCACCGAAAGCAACACGCTCACGCCGCTGGCAATGAACAGCAGGCCGAACAACAGGACAAACAACAAGCTGACCTGTTGTTCGGGGGTGAGGCTGCGGATGAAGGAGCCCATCAGACTTCCCTGAGTGCGACGACGGCTTCGCGAGCACGCTTGAGGAAGTCAGCGCGGGGCTCCTCGGCGCCGAGCGCAACGGGTTCACCAAAAGTCACCGAACACAACACCGGCACCGGCACCACCTCGCCCTTGGGCATGACGCGCTGCACGTTGTGGATCCAGGCCGGCACCAGCACCACGCCGGGGAAGCGCTGCGCCAGGTTGTACAGGCCCGACTTGAAGGGCTGCGGGTCTTCTTCATGGCCGCGCGTGCCCTCGGGAAACAAGATGAGCGAGTCGCCGCTCTCCAGCGCGTTGATCAGGGGCTGCAGCGGGTCTTCGTCGCCCTTGCGCTCGCGCTCCACGTACACCGCGTTGAACACCTCGGTGGTGATCCAGCGTTTGAAGTTCGAGGCGGTCCAGTAGTCCTTGGCGGCGATGGGCCGGGTGATGCTGCGCAGCTCGTGCGGCAGCGCCGCCCAGATGAGCACCAGGTCGGCGTGGCTCTGGTGGTTGGCAAAGTAGATGCGCTGCTCGGCCTTGGGCGGGCAGCCGTGCCAGCGCGCCTGCGCGCCGGTGAGCAGGCGCACCAGCCCCAGCAGGAACACGCTCATGGCGGTGGCGCGCAGGTTCATGGCAACTGGACATCGCCCATGCGGGCGACGATGGTGCCGGTGCGTCGGGCCAGGTAGGCCGAACCTTGTCGGGTCTCGAAAAACTTGGGCGACGGCAACATCACCGCCAGCCGCGCGGCTTCTGATGCGCTGAGCTTGCTGGCGGGCTTCTTGAAGTAGCGCTGCGCAGCGGCTTCAGCGCCGAACACGCCTTCGCCCCACTCGACGCTGTTCAGATAGATCTCCAGGATGCGCTCCTTGCTCAGCAGCGCTTCCAGCGCCAGCGCGAGCACCAGTTCCTGCCCCTTGCGCAAAAACTGCCGCTCGCCCGAAAGCATGAGGTTCTTGGCCAGTTGCTGCGTGATGGTGGAGCCGCCCACGATCTTCGGTTCGCGCACCGGCTTGTTGGGCTGGGCCGCTGCGCGTTTTTCGGCCTGCTGCTGGCGTTTTTCGTTTTTCTGCCAGGCGGTCTCGATCGCTTCCCAGTCCACGCCGCCGTGTTCCAGAAAGCCGGCGTCTTCGGACGCGATCACCGCGCGCTTGAGGTTGGGGCTGATCTGGTCGCCCGCCACCCATTGGTGCGACCAGCGCCAGGTCTTGTCGGTGGTCATGCTCTCCCGGCCCACACGCCAGGCCTCCGATCGCATGAAGGCCGTGCTGGTGGGGTCGATCACCACCATGGCGGCGATGCGCAGCGCAAAAAACACCTGCAGCGCCACACCGGCCAGCACCATCCACAACAGCCAGCGCCCCAAAGCCCGCATCTACTGGCTCGACAACTGCGTTTGCAGCGTCTCGTCGCGCGTGAAGCGGAAGCGCGAGACCACCACGATCTGGTCGGCCTGCCGGCGCATGGCATCGTTGAATGAGCCAAACGCGAGGCTGCGCACGATGGCCTGGGCGCGGCGGTCGAGCAGGTTGTTGCCGGAGGTCTGCACGACCTCGGTGTCGAGCACGCCACCCGTGTGGTTGACCGTGATGATCATGGTGAGCTCGCCATAGAGCTTGCGGCCAGCGGCTTCAGGAAAGTTGGTGGTGCCACGGTCTTCGATCTTGCGGCGCAGTTCGTCGTAGTAAATGGCGTAGACAGCCTCGCGCGTGGCCGGGCTGATGTAGCGCTTCTTGGG